>CAYUBK010000036.1:0-15026 GCA_964442955.1 uncultured Zetaproteobacteria bacterium
CAACGCTTAGCCATGACTATACCTCCGTAAAACGCGGCGCACTTTAGGTGAATGTATCTTTGCATACAAGTAAAATATTGTGTCACTATTCAGCTCACCACTGATTCATCCGATAGCTGCGTTTTGCTGTCTTGCTCTCGAACAAATCAGCGGTAGTATAAACAGCTATATCAGGTTTATAAACCATGCTGAATGGTTACAATGTTGTCCTGGAATATCCTTGCGGAAATACCTCGGGTTGAGATGGTTAGTCTCATCAGTCAATATCAGCCCATGTATGCGCTTTTTGCCAGGCCGTTGACCACAATCCCCGGAATCGGAGCCACGCTGGAAAAGCGGCTGAAGGCGCGCGATGTGCATTGTCTTGGCGATTTGTTGTTGCATTTGCCCAAAACCTATCTGGATGATCGCCATATTGTACCGGTGAACAGTCTGACGGAAGGGGAAAGCGCGCGTATTTGCGGGCGCATTGTATCCAGACAGGCGCACGGTTTCGGGCGCAGTCGGCAGGTGGTATTAAAACTGGCTGATGATTCCGGCCAGATTTCGCTCAATTTTTTCCATTCCGGCTATATGATGACCGATGCCCGTTTGAGCGAGGGGCGCGACATTTCCCTGCGCGGCATGCCCGAGCGCTGGAAGGGATTCTGGCAGATGAATCATCCCGACTGGTGCGTTCTTGAGGCCTTTCAGTCCGGTTTTCAGCCGGTCTATGCATCATTGGCCGGGTTAGGCGGTAAACGCATCCACACGATGATTAAGCATGTATTGGCTTTGCTGCCAGCGACAGCGGCCAGTCCGCTGGATGCGGTGCTGGGTGAATCCATGCCGACGCTTCGGCAGGCAATCAAGCACATACATGCGCCGGATAGGCTGGACGGGAATGCAATCGATCAGGCTGCCGCGCGGCTTAAAAGTGAGGAAGTCATTGTTTATCTGCATTTGATGCGGGAGAAAAAATGCCAGGCCGAATGCGCGGCGCTGGCTTTAGAAAATCCGCAGGCCAGCGATCAGTTACTGGCATCATTTCCCTATCCGTTGACCAGCGCGCAACAGAAGGCATGGCAAGAGATTTTAGCCGATCTTCAATCCGGTCAGCGCATGCACCGATTGTTGCAAGGCGATGTCGGGGCAGGCAAAACCTGGATTGCAGCGTTGGCCATGGCTATGGCGGCAGGGAATGGCTATCAGGCTGCATTGCTGGCGCCGACTGAAGTGCTGGCGCAGCAACATGCTGCAACATTGAGCTCCTTGTTAAAACCGCTGGGCCTTGAGGTCGGCTTGCTAACCGGCAGCACCAAAGCCAAAGCGCGGCGCGCCTTGCTGGCGGATTTGCACAGCGGCCCACTGAAACTGATTGTCGGCACGCATGCCTTGCTAAGCGACGATGTGGTCTTTGAGCATCTGGCGCTGGCGCTGGTGGATGAACAGCATCGTTTCGGCGTACGTCAGCGTTGGGCGTTGGCCGAAAAACAACATCGTGAACATGAGCCCATCCATCTGATGGGTATGACCGCCACCCCTATTCCGCGCACGCTGGCGCTCTCGCTCTACGGCGATATGGATTTATCGATTATGCGCGGCATGCCGCCGGGTCGAAAACCGGTGGAAACGCGGGTGATTAAGTCGGATAAAATGCAGCCGTTGGTTGCCGGCATGCAGCGTATTCTCGATGCCAACGGTCGTATTTACTGGATCGTGCCGCGTATCGATGAGGATGAAGATGGCGTTTCGGTTGATCAGCGGGTGGAATTACTGACGGGTTATTTCCCGGATGCCAGTGTGCAGGGGTTGCACGGACGCATGAAATCGAAAGACAAACAGGCGGCGTTATCAACCTTTGTTTCGGGCGCAAGTAAAATTCTGGTCTCCACCACCGTAGTCGAAGTGGGCGTGGATGTGCCTGAAGCGCATCTGATTGTGATTGAACAGGCCGAAGCTTATGGCTTGGCGCAACTCCATCAGCTCCGGGGCCGGGTAGGGCGCTCGGATACGCAGAGTTATTGCATGCTGATTGCCGGCGAAAATGCTTCTGAAACGGCCATGTCGCGATTGAAACAAATGGTCAATACACATGACGGACTGGAATTAGCTGAAGCAGATCTAAGCTTGCGCGGCGGCGGTGATGCGGTCGGTACGCGCCAACACGGCGATGCCGGTTTCCGGCTGCTGAATATGGCCGAGGATGCGCCGCTGATTCGCCAGTGGTTCGAGAGCCTGCCGGAATTTACACCGGACGAAACCATGCAGCGCTTCTGGCGCCCTTTTGCCGAAGCGACGGATTAACTATGCCTGAATCTTGCCCTGTCGTCGTTTCAGTGAAACCGGAATATGCGCCCGAACATTCCGCTCCCGAACAGGACAGGTTTGTGTTTATTTACTACGTCAGCATTCAAAATAGGGGCAAGCAGACGGTTCAACTTATCTCCCGACACTGGGTGATAAGCGATGCAAATGGCAAAAGCATTGAGGTGCGCGGTGATGGTGTCATCGGCGAACAGCCGGTGCTGGCGCCTGGCGATGAACATTTCTATCATAGCTTTTGCGTGTTGGAAACGAATGTCGGATGCATGCAGGGCAGCTATATGATGCTGGGCGAGGATGGACTGTATTTCGATGCGCCGATTCCGGCCTTTACGCTGGCAGTGCCCGGAGTTCTGAATTGAGTCCGAGTGCATGCCCTATCCTGTATAGCTTCCGCCGATGCCCGTATGCCATGCGGGCACGCATGACGCTGCTTTGTGCCGGAATTCAGTGCGAAGTTCGTGAGGTGGATTTAAAACATAAACCGCAGGCGCTGCGGGATATTTCAGCCAAAGCGACAGTGCCGGTATTGCATCTGCCGGATGGGCGCGTGATTGACGAAAGCCTCGATATCATGCGTTGGGCGCTGTCCCTGAATGATCCGGAACAGTGGTTTACTCCATCTGTCGGTAGCCTGAATGAAATGACAGCGTTGATTCATCGTAATGACAGCGAATTCAAACATCATTTGGATCGCTACAAATATCAGCAACGCTATGCCGATCAACAAGGTGCAATTCAAGGCGCTGCAATACAAAATGGCGCAAACTATTTCCGACAGGCTTGCGATTTTCTGACTGGGCTTGAACAGCGGCTTGCTCAGTTTGAATTCTTGTTTGGCGATATGGCTTCTATGGCCGATGTCGCGCTCTTTCCTTTTGTGCGTCAGTTTGCAGCGGTGGACAGAACGGCTTTTGACACGCTGCCGCTGCCGCATTTACAACAATGGTTGTCTGGGTGGGTGGATGATGAACGATTCCGCGCCATCATGATCAAAAGGAAGGTTTGGCATACAGGTGCTGAGTTCTCGTTGTTGATGGCTTGATGTGAGATTGGTCACTGTCTGTCCGGTTTAACTGATGATGGTTCGCCCTGTTCATGCAGTGATACTACAGGAGTCGATGATGATAAAAAATAGCAGCATAGACGAACAGACAGGCACACAGCACAAACCCGAAACTTCCCGCCCGGTTATTTATACATTCCCTCGCCCGCTATTTGCCTAATAATGATCCGGACGGCCCAATAAGCGGGGCTGTACTGCCTGAGAAAACGGTTCAATTAGGTAAAAACGCAAGGATGTTTTATATCTATGGCCTGGGCTAGCGTCTTCGGCGATGTTTATTTCGTTGAACAGGACGCACTAAATCGCGCGATCTGTTCCGGGTGCGGGCGTGTGTTACAGGGACAAGGCAATCAGGGCCGTTGCCGATCAGGTCAGTTCGACCCATTTTTTTGAGCGCATCGCGCAGCAGGGGCCAGTTAGCCGGATCGTGATAACGCAGTAGCGCCTTGTGCAGGTCGCGCTGCTTTTTTCGTTTTGGCGTGAATACCGATTCGCTGTTTTTGCGGATTTTACGCAGAGGGTTGCGTCCCGAATAATACATAGCCGAAGCAGTCGCCATTGGCGAGGGCAGAAAAGCCTGCACCTGATCGGGCTTGAAATGGTTTACTTTCAGCCACAGGGCAAGATTGAGCATATCCTCATCCGTCGTGCCGGGGTGGGCAGCGATGAAATAGGGGATTAAATACTGTTTTTTGCCGGCCTTTTTCGAGGCGGCGTCGAACATCTTTCTGAATCGCTCAAAACTGCCAATACCTGGCTTCATCATCTTGGATAACGGTTCATTTTCAGTATGTTCCGGAGCTATCTTAAGGTAACCTCCAACATGGTGGGTGGCCAGTTCCTGAATGTATTCGGGTGATTCGACAGCCAGATCATAGCGCAGGCCCGAAGCGATAAAGATGCGTTTTACGCCACGCAACTGACGAGCCCGGCGATAGAGGCGAATCAGCGGCGTATGGTCGGTATTCAGATTCTTGCAGATGCCGGGAAATACGCAGGAGGGCTTGCGGCAGGCCGCTTCGATCTGATGCGATTTGCAGGCCAGCCGGTACATATTGGCGGTCGGGCCGCCAAGATCGGAAACCGTGCCGGCAAAGCCGGGCGTTTTGTCGCGGATATTTTCAATCTCGCGGATAATCGAATCTTCCGAACGGTTCTGAATGATGCGGCCTTCGTGTTCGGTGATCGAACAAAAAGTGCAGCCGCCGAAACAGCCGCGCATGATATTCACCGAGTGCTTGATCATCTCATAGGCTGGAATGCGTGCATCGCCGTAGGAAGCGTGCGGGGTGCGTGAATAGGGCAGATCGAACACGGTATCCATCTCTTTGGTCGTGAGCGGAATGGCCGGCGGATTGAGCCAGACATCGCGATTGCCGTGGCGCTGCACCAGCGCCCGCGCATTGCCCGGATTGGTTTCCAGATGCATCAGGCGGGATGCATGGGCGTAGAGCACAGGGTCTGCTTTTACTGCTTCATAGGAGGGCAGGCGGATAACAGTGGTGGCGCGATTCAATTTCAGGTGAGTAATCGGAATATTGACCACTTCGTTCTGCGCTTGTTTGTCAGCGACAGCGCAATTTTCGGCGCTGTTCATCGCATAAGGGTCGGAGTGCTCAACCAGCTGGCCGGGCGTATCGAGTTCAGTCGAATCGATTTCGCTGAATCCATCCGGGATACTGTTGCGCATGATGGCCGTACCGCGCAAATCGGTCATGGCCTTGATGGATTCGCCAGCGGCCAGCCTGTTCGCAATCTCGATAATCTGACGCTCGGCATTGCCGAATACCAGCATATCCGCCTTGGAATCCGGCAGCACGGAACGGCGCACCGTATCCGACCAGTAATCATAATGAGCAATACGACGGAGGCTCGCCTCAATACTGCCGATAATAACCGGCACGCCCTTGAACGCTTCACGGCAGCGTTGGGCATAAACGGTGACGGCGCGATCCGGGCGTTTGCCGGCCATGCCACCCGCAGTATATGCGTCGTCGGAGCGAATGCGGCGTTCGGAGGTGTAATGGTTAACCATCGAATCCATATTACCGGCTGTGACGCCGAAAAAGAGATTAGGCTTGCCTAGCGAACGAAAATGATCCGCTGATTTCCAGTCCGGTTGCGAGATGATGCCGACTCGGAATCCCTGCGCTTCCAGCGTGCGGCCAATCACCGCCATGCCGAAACTAGGGTGATCCACATAGGCATCGCCGCTAACGATCACAATGTCGCAGCTATCCCATTCCAGCAAGTCCATTTCGCTTTTGCTCATCGGCAATTGCGGGGCAGGGTGCAACTTTGATCGATATTTCGGCCAGTCGTATAACGGCATCATTTCCGGCGTGGCGTGTTGCATCATCGGCAAATGCTAGCAGCGAACCCGGATGATAGACATGGCATGCAAAGGAAAACCAAAAAAACGGTTGGGTTTGTCTCTCTTGGCGTCTTTGCGGCTGAAGGAGAACTGTGAAACAAGAGAAGCTCTCCTGGGGGGCTGAGACGTTTTTGACTTGATTTTTTAGCTGGTTTCATTGCGTTTTCATGGCTGCGGGGCATGATGCCGCCCATGATTTCTGCTATCAGATCTTTTTTGAAACTGGAATCGGCTGGCGGCATTGTGCTGATCGCCGCCGGTCTCTGTGCGTTTATTCTGGCGAATTCGCCGTTGTCGCACTTTTACAATCTGTTGCTGGAGACGCCGTTGCACGTGGGTGTCGGATCTTTGGTGATTGATAAACCGTTGTTGTTGTGGATTAACGATGGGTTGATGGCGATCTTTTTCTTTATCGTCGGACTGGAATTAAAACGGGAAATGCTGGTCGGTGAACTCTCCGCAAGCGGCGCGATTACGCTGCCAGCGGTTGCCGCATTGGGCGGCATGATGGTGCCGGCTGTGATTTATATACTGGTCAATCAGGGCGATGCGGCGGCCATAGCCGGCTGGGCCATTCCGACCGCGACCGATATCGCCTTTGCGCTTGGCGTGTTGACGTTGCTGGGGCCGCGTGTGCCGCTGGCGCTGAAAACATTTCTGGTTTCGCTGGCGATCTTCGATGATGTCGGGGCGATTATTATTATTGCCATTTTCTACAGCGCCGATATCAACAGTGTCAGCCTGATGATTGCCGCCGCCAGTATCGCCTTGCTGGCGGCGTTGAATCGATTTCACGTCGGTTTGCGGCTTCCCTACATCCTGATCGGCCTGATTATGTGGGTGGCTGTATTAAAATCCGGTGTACATGCCACGCTGGCCGGCGTTGTGCTGGCCATGTTTATTCCCCTAAAGCCGACCCGAAAGGGTGAACCTTCGCCGCTACGTTCATTGGAACACGATTTGCACGGCATCGTAGCGTTCGGCGTGTTGCCTCTGTTTGCTTTTGCCAATTCCGGCATCGATCTTGGTCAGGTGAGCATGGATGATGTCTTGCATCCGGTCACCTTCGGTATTGCGCTGGGTCTGTTTGTCGGCAAACAACTGGGTGTATTTGTCTTTGCCTGGCTGGCGGTGAAATCTGGCATGGCAAGGCTGCCACATGGCGTAAGCTGGTCGGTGTTATATGGCGTATCGCTGTTATGCGGTATCGGTTTTACCATGAGCCTGTTTATCGGTTCGCTGGCGTTTGAAAGCAGTGGAGAAAATATGTTCTTTGATGAACGTCTGGGCATTATTTTCGCATCGGTGTTGTCGGCGCTATGCGGTTATATATGGCTCAGGCGGGTATTGCCTGTGCATGCGTCTGAAAAAGTCGGCTGATTTGTTTTGAGTGATGGCGTATTTCTTGTTAGTCTTTTTACACTCTGGAGGTGTAATGTGTGAACCGAATCGAACTGTATCACTGGGCTTTACCGAAGAGGTGTTTCCTGAAGGCGTGCACATGTGTTATTTCTATAACAATGAAGCAGAACGCCGGGCGATTATTCCTCAGTTTCTGGCCAGTGGTTTAGGAACAGGCGAACGCACCGGCTATTTTTCCCACCATATTCCGGCCTCCGACCTGATGGGCAGCCTTGAAAGTCTCGGCGTGGATGTACCAGCGGAAGAAAAACAGGGACATTTCAGCATCAGCAGCACCGAGCAGACCTATCACCCTGATGGTGTATTTGATCCGGAAAAGATGCTTGCCAATCTGCATGCCTTTTACGCTGATAGTATCGCCAAAGGGTTTCCTGGTGCACGTATCAGCGGTGAAATGCACTGGGCGCTTGAGCATATACCCGGCGCAGATCGTTTGCTCGAATATGAGGCGAAAGTGAATCTGGCGCTGAAGACTTCGCCGGTGACTGCCATCTGTCAGTACGATACCAATCTGTTTGACGGCACTACGATTATGGCGGTACTGCGCGTGCATCCGCTGGTGATTACCAACGGACAGGTTGTGCGCAATCCGTTTTTTGCTCTGCCTGAAGGCATGCAGGCGTGATCATTGTCTGAACAAACGCTCGATGCACAGGCACTCGGGCAACTGCTTTATTTACAGAGCACGCTCGATGTGATGCCGGACGCTCAGGGGGTTGTCGATCTGGTGTGTGCCGGATTATCCAGCGTTCCGGGTGTGGATTCAGTATCTTATCTGGAATCGAGCGACGGCTGTATTGACAGCGACCAACGTGTATCTGTCGCATCCAGACAGCAGTCTTATGGCGTGTTCGCCTTTAACTGTCATGACGCTGAGCAGTTCGCCGGATATAAACCGCATGTCCAGAATGTGGCCAATACGGTGGCGCTGGTTTTTGATAATCGTGGTTATATCCATCAAATCAATCGTCATAGCCAAGTGCTGGAACAGCGTGTTCAGGAGCGTACCGCAGCACTGGCCTACAGTGAGCAGCAGTTTCAACGTGTTATTGAAACAGCAGGGGATGCCATTCTGGGCATGGATGAAGTGGGGGGCATTACCCTGTGGAATAAGGCTGCCAGTGAAATGTTTGGCTATAACGCGGATGAAGCCATGGGCCGGAATCTGCATGAGTTGATTGTGCCCGAGCGATACAGAAAGGATGCCGCCATTGGCATGGCGCGGTTTCAGCAGCGTGGTGATGGGGTAAATATTAATAAAACTGTCGAACAGAACGCCTTGCGGCGCGATGGTGCCGAATTTCCGATCGAGCTTTCCATATCGAGCATGAAAACCGATCAGGGCTGGCAGGCGATTGGCATAGTCCGAGATATCACAGAGCGTAAGCAGGCGGAGAAAACATTACGAGATAGTGCTGTCAAACTGGCCGATGCGCAGCGTATTGGTCAGATGGGAAATTGGGAATTTGATGTTATTGAGGACTCAGGTCAATTTTCTGATGAAACCTATCGTATTTTCGGGGTTGCAGATGATTACGGACGTTCATTTAAATCCTTTCTCAAGCTGGTGCATCCGGATGACAGGATGCTGGTGAAGCAGGCCAACAAGAAAGCCATTCATTGCGGCAGTTTTGCCAACCTTCAATACCGCATTGTTCGTCCGGATGAAAGCATACGGTTTGTACAAGCCAATGGTGAAACGAGAATAGATGCATCAGGCAAGCCGTATAAAATATTCGGTTCCATCCAGGATATCACCGAACGCAAGATGGCGGAAAAAATATTGCATGATCTCCATATCAAGACTGATGCGATGGCGGATACAGTCTCTGATGTGCTGTATATGATTGATTCCAATGCCAAAGTGATCTGGTGGAACAGGCATGTAGAAAAGATTACGGGATTATCTGCGCAAGAAATACAAGGTAAACCGGCGGCCGATTTTATCGTAGAAGAAGACTGGCCAAAGTTGCACCAGGCCATTGAGCGCGTTTTGACTAACGGAGAGGCGGAAGAGGAACTCCTGTACCGCACCATTAACGGCCCTGTCTTGCATCATTTCAAGGGATCAGCTGTAAAAGATAATGAAGGCACGATCATTGGAATAACCGGCATAGGGCGCGACATCACCGAACTAAAACGGGCTGAGACTGTGCTCAAACAGAGCGAGAAACGGCTACAGAGTATGATTGAGGGGAACCCACTCCCTACCATTATTACCCGCATGTCGGATGGTCTGGTCAAATATGCCAACGAGCCGGTTTCAGTGTTGTTCAGATTGCCTCATGATGAGGTTATAGGTAAACAAACACCGGACTATTTTGTCCGCCCCGAGGAACGCGCTTCCATGATACAGGAGTTGGCGCAATCGATCAGTACCCGGTCAAATGAAGTGCAGTTGCGTAGGCCCGATGGAACGGTGTTCTGGGCGCTGGTGACGCTTTCGATGATTGAATTCGATGGAGAGCCGTCGGTGATGACCAGTGTTTATGATATCACTGAACGTAAATTTTCTGAATCTTTTGCTAACCAGACCTCCAACATCCTTGAGATGGTAGCGACATCCTGTCCTGCCAGCGAAATCTATAATGCCATTTGCCATTTATATGAGGATAAAAACCCGCACATGAGAGCCTCTATTCTCTGCCTGAAAGGGGATCAATTGTTCCATTGCAGTGCGCCGAGCTTGCCCGCTGACTATTCTCAGGCGATAGATGGCGCGAACATTGGGCCCTGCGCCGGCTCATGCGGCACTGCAGCATTTTTTGGCAAGGAGGTGATCGTTGAAGATATCGCTTCCGATCCTTTATGGGCTGAATATAAAGCTGTGGCGCTGCCCCATGGTCTGCGTGCTTGCTGGTCGGAACCGGTGATGGGTGAGAATGGCAAGGTGCTGGGTACATTTGCCATGTATTTTGACCAGCCCGGCACACCAACCGAACAGGAATTGAAAGAAATCAGGGGGGGCGCCGGGTTGGTTGCCATTGTCATGGAAAGAGAAATCCGCGAGGCAATGCTGCATAAATTATCTCAGGCTATTGATCATGCCGGTAGCTCCATGCTGATTACCAATGGCGACGGCGTGGTTGAATATGTGAATCCGGCCTTTACCGCACTAACCGGTTATAGTGCTGAAGAGGCAATTGGCAAGACACCCCGAATACTCAAAAGCGGCAAGCAGCCCGACGAATTTTATGAATCAATGTGGAATATCATTTCGAGCGGGCAAGGCTGGCAGGGCAAGGTGGTGGACAGGAAAAAAGATGGCAGCCTGTTTCCGGCCATGCTGAATATCGCGCCGATAGCGGATGAGCATGGCACCATTACCTATTATGTCGCTTCCCATGCTGATTTGAGCGAACTCGAAGAGATGGAGGAACAATTCCGTCAGGCGCAAAAAATGGAAGCTGTCGGTACACTGGTCGGCGGCATTGCGCATGATTTCAATAATATGCTGGCCGGGATGACCGGTAATATATATTTAAGCAAAAAGCATGTAAGCGGCATACCGGAGGTGGTGCAGAAACTGGATAATGTTGAACAACTTGCCATGCGCGCCGCCGATATGATTCAGCAACTGCTCACCTTCGCACGCAAGGATCGGGTTAACATCAAACGGATGCCGTTCACGCCGTTTATCAAGGAAACATTGAAATTCCTGCGACCATCCGTGCCTGAAAATATCGCCATGCAGCAGGATATATGTAGTGAATCATTGACAATAGAAGGTGATGCCACCCAGTTGCATCAGGTGTTGATGAATTTGGTGAACAATGCCCGAGATGCGCTGGACGGCGTGGCATCGCCGTGTATTACGACCCGGCTGGATGTGTTCCAAGCCGATGCAGCGTGGGTTGAACACCATGCGGTTGCATCCGATGTGTATGCGCACCTGAGCGTGGCCGATAACGGCTGCGGCATTCCGGAGCATCAAACCGAGCACCTGTTTGAACCATTCTTTACCACCAAGGAACAGGGAAAAGGAACCGGACTTGGTCTGGCGATGGTCTTTGGTGCGATTAAAACCCATCACGGCATCATTGATGTGGACAGTGTTGAAGGTGAGGGCACGACGTTCCATGTGTATCTGCCTCTGCCGGAGCCGGAAGATGTACTTGCTGCGACGAGCATTGATGACGGGGAGGTTTGCGAAGGCAATGGTGAAATGATTCTGCTTGCTGATGATGAACAACATATCCTTGATACTGGCAAAGAGGTGCTGGAATCATTGGGTTATCGGGTAGTGACAGCTCGAAATGGAGAGCGGGCTGTTGAATTGTTTGCAGAACATGCCGATACGATTGACTTGTGCCTGTTCGATATCGTGATGCCGGTGATGGGCGGTGATCAGGCGGCGAACAGGATCAGAAAAATGAATCCGAACATGAAAATCATCTTTGCCACCGGTTATGATAAAAATACGCAGGACCATTTGGTAGATGAGGTGGTGCTCAGTAAACCATTTTCTGTTGTCGAAATGAGCCAGGTGATTTGCCAACAGCTTGGTTACTGAAATCGTCTTTTTAACTGAGATAATGCGCGCGCTACATCGGTGCGGGATAGCATGCCCGTCAGCCGACGTTCATGATTCAAAATCGGGATATGACTAATGCCGTGTTCGGTGAAGATTGCAACGGCTTCACTGACATGGGCTTCTTCCTGCAAGGTAATCACTGGTGAAATCATGAGTTGACCGGCCACTTCGGCTTTTCTTGAACTGATTCCTGATGTGGGTTTAATCAGTATTTCCAGGCGTTCCTCCATGTTCTGGCCGGGGAATTGAGCCGCCTCTTTTTTGAAATCGCTGACGGTGATGCTGCCGAGGCTGCATTTGTGTGTGAATGCCGTAGATATCACACTGCTGTCCGGTTAAGAAATTAGCAGTAAAAAAGTAGGCCTGAATTCCCAACGTTTATGGTAGATTTGCAGTTATTGAGACATTGAGACAGCAAATTTCCAAAACGGAGAATTCAGACCATGAGCACATTAATACGATAGATATTGCTGTTTAATATTGGAACCTGGAAATTTATAGACACCCACAGTATCGGGAGATTCGGTATGAGTTTCATTCTTATTATTTCGATCGTTATTCGACTCGCAGCATTCAGTTGGTCCATTCGTTTACTACGCCAACTTAGAGATTGGCGCATGGCATTCCTGTCAGGAATGCTTGCCTTGATGGCTCTCAGGCAAATTCTCACAATGATCAGTGGAAGAGAGTCATGGGCAATTGTATTCCACTGGCATATGGAGGAATTGCCGGGGCTGGCGGTAAGCGTACTTGCGTTCCTTGCCGTGTTCTACCTCAAGGACATCATTACCGAGCATGACCAGGCGGTGGCCGAGCATCACAAGAGCGAATCACGTTTGGCAAACGTCCTTGGCATCGCTGCAGATGCCATTATCACGACAGACAAAGACCAGCATATTCTCCACTTCAATCAGGGTGCGGAGAAAATTTTTGGTTACCAGGCTGAGGAAGTGCTGGGCCAGTCGCTTGATATACTTCTGCCATCACGCTTTGTAAAAGCACACCAGCAGCATATCCGCACCTTTTCCACCTCGCCTGAATCCACCCGCCGAATGGGTGAGATATCGCAGAATGTCTTTGGACGGCGCAAAGACGGGAGCGAGTTCCCTGCCGATGCCAGCATAAGCAGATTAGACATGGACAAGCAGATTACCTTTACTGTCATTCTCCGCGATATCACCGACCGGGTGCAGTTACAGGAAGCCTTAATAAAGAGCGAAAAACACCTTCGGAATGTCCTCGATGGCCTTGGCCCGTATATGCTTGTTGGCCTCATGACACCAGAGGGCATATTGATAGAAGCAAACCGGCCAGCCCTTGATATAGCTGGTTTGAAACCCGAGGATGTGTTGGGGAAACCCTTTGAGGAGACATACTGGTGGTCCTATTCGGAGCCCGTCAGGCAGCAACTGCACGATACAATCCGTCAGACAGCAAAGGGGAAAACCTGTCGGTACGACGTGGTTATACGTGCTGGTGAGAACCATTTTATTACCATTGATTTCTGCTTACACCCTTTGCTTGATGAGACAGGCAACGTCATTTACCTGATCCCGTCAGCAGTTGATATCACCGAGCGTAAACAGGCGGAGAATCATATCCAGCATCTCCGCAGTGTTCTGGAGGCGATCAGGAACGTTAATCAATTGATTGTCCATGAGAAGAACCAGCAAAAGCTGCTGCAAGGAGCCTGTAACATTATTAGCCAAACGCGGAATTACAGGCTGGTATGGATAGGCATGCTCCAGAAAGGCAGCAAGGATGTCTTGCCTGCAGCACAGGCAGGTCTTGAGAATAGCTACCTGAAATCGGTAAAAATAACCTGGGATGATTCAGAGACGAGCAAGGGTCCCACCGGGACGGCCATCAAAACCGGAATGCCTTCTGTTATGAGGGATATCACCGGCGACCCCCGCTACAAAACCTGGAGAGAACAAGCGCTGAAACATGGTTATGTCTCATCAGCTTCCATACCTCTGGTTCACGAAAAAAGAGTTTTTGGCGCTTTGAATGTATACTCAACCCTTCCCGATGCCTTTGATGAAGAGGAGGTGAGTCTTCTTACAGAAGTTAGCCAAGACATAGCTTTTGCCCTGCACGGTTTCGAGCTGGAAGAAAGACGTAAACGCGCAGAAGAGGCGCTACACAAAGCACATGAAGGATTAGAAGCCAAGGTAGCGGAACGAACCAAAGAACTGGCCCAGGCCAATATTCGCCTTCAGGAACTGGACCGGCTTAAGTCCATGTTCATCGCATCCATGTCGCACGAGCTGCGCACACCGCTGAATTCCATCATTGGCTTCTCAGGCATTATATTACAGGGTATGGATGGTGAGCTTAATGCGCAGCAGAGTGATCATCTGGGCCGCGTCAAACGTTCGGCCAGGCACTTGCTTACCCTGATCACCGATATGATTGACATCTCCAAGATCGAGGCAGGCAAGGTTGAAGTGTATGCCGAAAAATTTATGCTGTATGAAGTTGTAGAAGAGGCCATCTCTGGCTTGCGGGTGGAAATAGAGGACAAGGGCCTTGAACTGGAAGTGGATGTTCCTCATCTCGAGTTATACACAGATCGCAAACGGCTGCTACAATGTTTGCTCAACTATCTGAGCAATGCCTCGAAATTCACTTTAGCAGGAAAGATCGTCATCAGTGCCGGAGAAGAGGATGGCATGGTTGTCATCAGTGTGAAGGATTCAGGAATTGGCATCAGCGAGAAAGACATGCCCAGACTCTACACCCAGTTTACCCGCTTTGTTGACTCAACACTGGTGCGCAAGACCCTGGGTACAGGGCTGGGCTTGTACCTCACCAGGAAGCTGACCACCGAGGTGCTGCAAGGGGAGGCTTACGCCGAAAGCATATATGGCAAGGGAAGCATCTTTTCGATACGTATTCCAAAACGGATTGAATCGGGTGAACACGGAGGACAATAGATATGAAACAGGCGCTGGTCATTGAGGACAACGAGGATAATATGGTTCTGATCCGGTTCATTCTGGAAAAGCACGGTTATCAAACGATTGCTGCCGAGGATGGCAAGACAGGCATCGACATGGCTATCAAAGAAAAACCCAATTTGATTATTCTCGACATTCAGCTTCCTGATTTGAATGGCCTTGATGTGTTGAAAGCAATTCGGGCTTCCGGGGCGAATGGAGGTACAGCTATCATCGCCATGACCTCCTTTGCCATGAGTGGCGACAAGGAGCGTTTCATGCAGGCAGGATGCTCGGGGTATATCGAAAAGCCTATTGATCCGGATACAGTGATGGCTCAGATCAGAACTGTTGTCAGTGAGAGTACATTATGAAATTTCTTAT
>CAYUBK010000037.1:0-14942 GCA_964442955.1 uncultured Zetaproteobacteria bacterium
GCATTAGCGATCATGCCCAGGAGGCGCTTGGCGATATCGTATTTGTCGAACTGCCCGAGGTTGGCCGCACCATTGAGCCTGGCGAAGCCTATGCCGTGGTTGAGTCGGTCAAGGCAGTTTCCGATGTTTATGCGCCGGTTGGCGGTGAAGTAATTGAAGTCAACGAAGCACTGGAAGGCGAACCGGAGTTGGTCAACACCGACTCATACGGCGCTGGCTGGATTGCCAAAATACGCATCGGCGAAGGCCAGGTTGAACTGCTCAACGACGACGAGTACACCACTTTTTTAGAGGAGTAACCACAAAGCCACCAAGGCACAAAGAACACCATTAAAAATGGCTGTTGGATAACTTTGTGTCTTTGTGCCTTCGTGGTGAGTTTTTTTCCATGAGATTTTTACCCCATACAGATACAGACAGGCAGGCGATGCTCGAAGCCATTGGCGTTTCCGGCATGCGCGATCTGTTTGCCGATATCCCTGCTGAGTTTCATCTGCAGCAGGGCAGCCTGAGCCTGCCTGATGGATTGTCCGAAGCAGCGATTGTGCGCAAATTCACGCAGGCCGCCGATAAAAATCGCAATGCATCCAATTCCACTTATTTTCTTGGCGGCGGCACCTATCACCATTTCGTACCTGCCGTGGTTGATTATGTGATTTCGCGCGGCGAATTCCTGACTGCTTATACCCCCTATCAGCCGGAAATTTCGCAGGGTACATTGCAATCCCTGTTTGAATTTCAAACCATGATTGCGCGCCTGACTGGTATGGATGTGGCCAACGCATCAATGTATGAAGCCGCCACGGCTACAGCCGAAGCCGCTCTGATGGCGCGGCGCGTGACACGCAAACAGCGCGTGGTGATGGCCGGCTCGGTCAATCCGCGCTATCGCAGCGTTACCGCCAATTATCTCTCTCGCCTCGAAGGTGAATATACCGAAGTGCCGATGCATGGCTTTGGCACGGATGTGGACAAGCTGATTGCCGCCATTGATGAGACAACCGCCTGCGTGATTGTGCAATATCCGGATTTTTATGGTTCGGTGTACGATCTTGCCGCCTTGCGCGCCGCCTGTGACGCCAGCAAATGCTTGATGGTCATCGCTTTTTCCGATATCTCCGCCTTTGCGCTGATCGAGTCGCCCGGCGCGCTGGGCGCGGATATTGCTGTCGGTTCCGGCCAGTCGCTTGGTATTCCGATGGGGTACGGGGGGCCGCATCTGGGGCTGTTTGCCTGCAAACAAAAATATGTGCGCCAGATGCCGGGTCGCATCTGCGGCATGACGAAGGATGCCGATGGCAAACGCGGTTTCGTGCTGACGCTCTCCACCCGCGAGCAACATATCCGGCGCGAAAAGGCGACCAGTAATATCTGCTCGAATCAGGGCCTGATGTGTACTGCTGCCGCAACCTATATGACGCTGATGGGCGATGCCGGACTGGCTACCGTGGCGCGCCATTCAGCCTCCGCATTGCAATCGCTGGTTGCTAATCTGCCCGATCACGTTTCGGCGGGAGAGGGCGCGCATTACAACGAAACCGTGCTTAGTTTTTCTGATAAAACAGGGCGGGATCGTTTCCTCGCTGTGACTGAAGCAGACAATATCTTTGCCGGCATCCCGCTGGAGCGCATTGAACAGGGTGCACAACCCCGGCATTTGCTGGTGGCAACCACGGAAATGGTGGAGCAAGACGATATTCAGCGCTATCTGTCCGCTCTGGAGGCTTCAAAATGAACCAGTCACCCAATACCTGTAAATATTCGGCCACGGCGGGCATCCAGCATGAAGAAGCGTTGCTATTTGAGCATACTCATGAAGCGCCATCCTCCATTCATTTACCCGGCGTCGATGGCGATATTCCGGCTGAACTGGCTGCATTTTCGCGCCAAAAACCTGCCGGCATTCCGGGCCTGTCAGAGCCGGAAACGGTGCGTCATTTTGTGCGCTTGAGCCAGTGGAACCACGGCATCGAAACCGGCTTTTATCCGCTCGGTTCCTGCACCATGAAATACAATCCGCGTGTTAATGAGCAAGTCGTTCGATTGCCGGGACTGGCGCATATCCACCCTGATCAGCCGGATGAAACGGTACAGGGTGCGTTGGAACTGCTGTATGAATTGCAACTGTGGCTGGCTGAAATTTCCGGTTTTTCGCATATCACCTTGCAACCGGCTGCCGGCGCACATGGAGAATTGACCGGCCTGATGATGATTCGCGCCGCACTTGATGCGCACGGTCAGCAGCACCGCAAAAAAGTATTGGTGCCCGATTCCGCCCACGGCACCAATCCGGCCTCCGCCGCTTTGTGCGGCATGTACACGGTCGAATTGAAATCGGGTGCAGACGGACGCATTGATCTGGGCGAATTAAAAGCCAACCTGGACGACGACACCGCCGCCCTGATGATGACCAACCCGAATACTGCCGGCGCATTTGAATCGGATATCAAGGAAATCTGCCAGTTAGTGCATGAGGCCGGCGGCTTTGTCTATGGCGACGGCGCCAATTTGAATGCATTGGTGGGCGTGGCCCGTCCCGGCGATATGGGCATTGATTGCCTGCATATCAACGTGCACAAAACCTTCTCCACCCCGCATGGCGGCGGCGGCCCCGGCGGCGGTCCGGTCGCCGTTAATGATACGCTGGCGCCCTATCTGCCCGTACCCCGCATTGAAAAACAGGGGAATGCGTTTTCACTGGTGCATACCGGCGATACGTCTGTCGGCTCCGTGCTCGGCGCTGTCGGGCAAACAGGTGTGTTGCTTCGCGCGGCGGCCTATATTGCAGCGTTTGGCAAAAATAACCTGCATAAAATCGCCGAAGACGCAGTGCTTAATGCGAATTATGTATTAAGTCGGTTGAAAGATGCCTATCACGTTCCGTTTGATGGTCTGTGCAAACATGAGTGCTTATTAACCGATGACAAGCAGGAAAAACACGGTGTCAAAACGCTGGATATCGCCAAGCAGCTCATTGATCTGGGCTTCCATCCGATGACAGTCTATTTCCCGCTTATTGTCCACGGTGCCATGCTGATTGAGCCGACCGAAACTGAATCGCGACAAACGCTGGACACCTTCTGCGACGCCATGCTGGAAATCGCGGCGCAGTGTGAGGCTGGCGACACCGACATGCTGCACGAAGCGCCGATTAAACCCTTCCGCCGCAGGCTGGATGAAACTCAGGCCGCCAGAAAACCGGTACTGGTCTGGCCGAAGTAGTCTATTTCTACAGGCTTGAACCACAGAGGAAATCAAAAGCGATTCACGCAAAGGCGCAGATGGTGTGTGACCGAAGGAAATGCCTGTGGTGAAAGTTTCTTGTAAGCTGCCCCTGTTGCCTTTCTCGATTGATTCAATCTCCCCTTTCATCCCCTGTTTCGACATCTGAGTTATTATCACCCACATTCCCCCACGCCAAAATTGCAAGGAAAGTATAAGGATTACGTGTGCCTTATTGTCCCATCGTGCAAAAATAGTTGAAAAGTGGGGTTGACAAGGGTGGTTAGGTGGCCACTATTGGGGTTTAGTGGGTAATAGTGGGTAAATCGACCACGTCACGCGATGGGAGAGGGCCGGCAAAACATGTTTCAGGGTGAGTTTAGCAATAACATGGATGACAAGGGGCGCGTAAGCATCCCCGCTGCATTCCGTGATGTATTGAAAAGCTGTCATGCCGAAGGTCAGCTGATTATTACCCGGACGCCGCATTACCCCTGTCTGGTCGCCTACCCCAAACGTGAATGGAATCGATTGCTCAAACGTATCAGCGCCACCCAGCCCAGTGATGGTTTGCGCGCCTATAAACATATTGTAATCAGTTCAGCGCAGGAATATGCGCCAGATCGCCAGGGCCGGGTCCTCCTCTCCCCGGCCCTGCGCGATTACGCATCGCTTTCCCGCAATGTGCAGTTCGCCGGTGACGGCGAGATTTTTGAAATCTGGGATAAGGATAGTTGGGGTAAACAGTTCGAAGCAGATCTGGAACTGGCTAAAAGTTTCGAGTTGAGCTTGTAATGTGGCCCCGACCAATCAAAACGACAGCCAAAACAACGAACAATACCCCGAACACATTCCGGTGCTCCGGGATGCATTTATTAACGCTATCCTCTCCGATCCGGACGGCCGCTATGTCGACTGCACTTTCGGTCGTGGCGGACACAGCCGAGCCCTGCTTGCCCGATTATCAAGCAAGGGGGAGTTACTTGCCTTCGACCGCGATCCTGAAGCTGTTGCAGCAGGAAAAAGGCTGGCGAGCGAAGATGCCCGATTCACCATCTGCCACAGTGATTTCGCTCAGCTCGGCGACAGGCTTGAATGCGAGGGCTGGAATCAGGTGACCGGCATTGGTTTCGACCTCGGGGTTTCTTCACCGCAGGTGGACAATGCAGCACGCGGTTTTTCATTCAGGCATGACGGGCCGCTGGATATGCGTATGGACACCGAAAGCGGTCAGCCGCTGAGCCGGATGCTGGAACACGTTTCCGAGCGGGAATTGACCGGTCTGCTGCGCAGCTTTGGTGATGAGCGTTATGCTCGGCGCATTGCCGGCGCAATCTTGAAGGCTGTTCATGCCGATGCGTTGCACTCCACGGCTGATCTCGAAAACATCTGTTTCCATGCCGTGCCCAAACAAGCGCGTTTCGGCAAAACCCATCCGGCCACACGCACATTTCAGGCGCTTCGTATCTGGGTAAACGGAGAAATGGATCAGATTGACGCCGGCATTTCAGCGGCCATGGCGCATTTACAGCCGGGTGGCAAGCTGGCAGTGATCTCCTTTCATTCCGGTGAAGATCGTCGCATTCGCGATTTAATTGAAGCTCAGGTCAACGCTTGTGTGTGCCCGCCTGAACTGCCTGTCTGCATGTGCGGCAAACTGCCAACCATGCGCTGGTTACAGAAAAAACCACTAAGAGCCAATGAACAGGAACTGGCTGCCAATCCACGCAGCCGTTCATCCATGTTGCGGGTGGCGCAGCGATTGACGGATGAAGAAGCGAAAAAGCAGGCCGGATATAGCGGGCAAGGCCTCACGTTCGGAGATTTGCACTGATGTTGGGTGGATTAAAGGCGTGGATGTTGATACCTGCATGCGTGGCCGTGCTGGCCGGTGCGCAGATTTGGATGTCGCATGTGCGCAACGAGTTATCGTTGGAAACACAGCGACTGGTGAAAGCGCAAGATGCTGTGCGTCAGGAATCCACGCAACTGCGCCTGGAAGTGGCCAGTCTGAGCAGGCCGGAACGTTTGCGTGAATACGCTATCGCCAGACTGGGCATGGCGCCGCCCAAACCAATGCAGGTGATTCGCCAGTGAACCACGGAGACAAGGATAACGTATTCGTTCGCCGCCGCATCGAGGCGCTAGCCGGGGTGTTGGCATTGGGGCTGTTACTGCTGCTGGTGCGCGCGGTTGATTTGCAGTGGATGCAGGCAGACACGCTCAGCGCCAAAGCGGAAAAACAACGTTATCGCGAATACACCATGATGGCGCCGCGCGGGCCGATTCTGGACCAGAAAGGGCGCACGCTGGCTGAAAGCGTTGAGATTCCGTCCATTGCGGCGATGGCCGATGAAGTGCCTGCCGCGCGTATGCGGGAACTGGCCAGGGCGCTGGGACTGCCGCTGAAAAAAGTAAAACATAAACTGCGCAAGCGTAAAGGCTTTGTCTGGCTGGCGCGGCAGGTGCCGCCGGCAGTGGCCAAAAAAGTCATGGCGCTGAATATTCCGGGCGTGCGTCAGGAACAGGAATGGCGCCGCTATCAGCCACTGGGCCCGCAGACCGGTCATTTGCTCGGGTTCGTCGGTGTGGATGGCCGTGGTCTGGAAGGTGTTGAACGTACCTGGAATGCATCGTTAACCGGAGAAGCAGGTCTGCGTCAGGTCAGGCGCGATGCGCGCGGTCATTCCCTGCCGGACAGCAGCTGGATTCGCAAGCCGGTGCCGGGCAAGGCCATGCAGCTGACGCTGGATGCAACTATTCAGAGTATCGCCTATGCCGCATTGGCCGAAGCTATACACGAACAGCATGCCAAAGGCGGTTCGGTCGTGGTGATGCGTCCACAGGACGGGGCGATTCTGGCCATGGCCAACTGGCCGGGATATAACCCGAATAATTATCGCCATTTCCGTCCGGGTCAGTGGCGCAACCGCGCCATTACCGATGTGTTCGAGCCCGGCTCGACCATGAAACCATTTACCATTGCCGCCGCACTGAATTCAGGACGCTGGCAGCCGGATTCGCGTATTTTCTGTGAAAACGGATCGATGAAAGTGGCCGATTATACCATCCATGACGACCATAAAGCAGGCTGGCTGGATATCACCGGCGTACTGGTGCATTCAAGCAATATCGGGGCGGCCAAGCTGGCCATGGATATCGGCTCGCGTTCGCTCTACAAAACGTTGTCAAAAGCCGGTTTCGGCAGCAGGAGCGGCACCGGATTAAGCGGAGAATCCCCCGGCATTGTGCTACCCCCCGAACGCTGGGGGCCAGTTGAGACAGCTAACATCGCATTTGGGCAGGGAATCGCCGTCACGCCGTTGCAACTTGCAACGGCATTTTCCGTATTGGCCAATGATGGAAAATATGTGGCACCGGTATTGTTTTTCGAGCAGTTGGAAAGCCATGATCCGGTTCAGGTTATGAAAGCCAAAATCGCCCGTCAGGTACGGCAAATGCTGGAGTTTGCTACCGGCGAAGATGGTACCGGGCATAAGGCGGTACCGGTCGGCTACCGGGTGGGCGGCAAGACGGGTACGGCGCAGAAACCCAATACGAGAGGCGGATACAGCAAAGGAAAATACAACGCCGTATTTGCCGGCATTGCTCCGATTAATGATCCGCAACTGGTCATCGTGGTCGTGGTGGATGAACCGAAAAAAAGTATTTATGGCGGCCAGGTAGCGGCCCCGGTATTCCGTCATATCGCAGAATCCGTACTGCCTTATCTGGGCGTGTCCGCCCAGGTCGAGGATGAAACAGCCTGGCGCAGCATGGAAATCGCCACAGAAACAACGCAAATCGAAGCGGGCTCGGCGGCCGGCATGTCCATGCGTGAAGTCAGACGCTTTGCGGCTGGTCGTGGCCTGCGATTGCATATCCACGGCTCCGGCTGGGTCAGAAGCATGCAGCCGGCCAATGTCGGCGCTTTGGAGCAGGGTGATATGCTGGAGGTGTGGTTAGGTGAATAAGTTGACTCAGCCGCAATCTGCCCAAACACGCGCCACTGAACTGATGCATGGCTTTTCCTTGCGTGAACTCAGCGCACATCTCGGCGTACTGGAAGGTGATGGCGACATCCACATTTCCGGTCTTTGTGATGATTCCCGCTTTGCCCGCCCCGGCTATGCCCTGCTTTGTTTGCCACGCAGTGGTAGTCATGCCAGTGCTTATGCGGCTTCAGCGGAAAAGAACGGCGCCACGGCGATTGTCAGCGTGGGCGTGGATGTTGATACCGATTTGCCACATTTACACCTGGATACGATGGCACAGGCCGGCCAGTTATTGCGCCGCATGTTTCGCACCGAAGGCGCCGGCAGCCATATTTATGGCATCACTGGCACCGATGGCAAAACCAGCATCGCATGGATGCTGCGCGAAGCGCTATGCCGTTATCAGGATAAGCCGGTGTGGAGCTGTGGAACACTGGGCTGGATGAAAGGCCCGGGTGATATTCGCGATATTGGCAATACCACGCCATCGCTGTTGACCCTGCATGCCATGCTGGCTTCGGCCTGTCTGGAAGATGCGCATGCCGTGGTTTGCGAAATTTCCTCACATGGCATTGCCCAGCAACGCATTGCCGGACTCGATTTCAAAACGGCTATCTGGACCAATATGGGCCATGATCATTTGCAGGATCATGGCGGTTATCCGTCCTATCTGGCCACCAAGGCCAGCTTTATCCAACAAACCGCTGCGCATGGCGGCAATGTCATCGCCAATGCCGATCATGCCGATATCCGCACCTATGCACCCGACCATACATGCTGGTATGGGCATGGCCTGTTTCGAGAGGATGTGGATCTGGCATGGGAACAGGAATTGCCGGGCATGTTGCGTTTGAAAAGCGGTGATAAGGAAGTGGTGATTGAAGGCATCCCGCTGGGTGATTTTCATGCCGAGAATGTGGCATGTACGGCGCTGACGCTGATGGTGTCGATGTCCGTATCGCTAATAGAGCTGCCAGCCTTGCTCAACAATATCAGCGCGCCACCGGGCCGCATGCAGGAGCTGGATGCCGGTTACGGTCAGGTCTATATCGATTATGCGCATACGCCGGAAGCGCTGCAACGCTGCCTGCAAGCAGCGCGCAAACTGACGCGTGAGCGCCTTGTGATTCTGTTCGGTTGCGGCGGCGAGCGGGATCGGGAGAAACGGCCACAAATGGGTGAACTTGCAGCGGAACTGGCTGATGTGGTGTGGATTAGCTCAGACAACCCGCGCGGTGAAATGCCGGCGGTGATCGCATCTGAAATCGAACACGGCATGACGCAGCCCTATAAGGCCGAGGTGCATCTTCAACTGGATCGAGAACAGGCTATTGCCGAGGCCGTCGATAGCTTACAAGACGGCGATGTGCTGATTATCGCCGGCAAAGGCCATGAGGCATACATGGAAGTATGCGGCCAGCGCCTGCCTTGGCTGGATGCCGATATCGCCACGACATATCTGCACCGCAAACACGGAATCAAAGAGGCAGCAACGTGCGGCTGAGTGGGGCTGAAATCCAGACGGCCACGCAAGGTATATGGCACGGCGCAGTACCGGAGACGTGTAGTGGCATTTGTACCGATACGCGCGGTTTTCAAGCTGGTGATGTTTTTCTGGCCTTGCGTGGCCCCAGTTTTGACGGCCATGCATTCGCCGCTACGGTGACGAACAAGGCGCTGGCGCTGATTGGCGATGCCGAAGGCGTTGCCAGCTGGGGCGCACTCGAAAACAGCACGCTGGAAGTCGAGGACACCTTGCAGGCGCTGGGCGATATTGCCCATGCATGGCGCATGCATTTGAGCCATACGAGCGTGATTGCCATCACCGGTTCGTATGGCAAGACCAGCCTGCGTTCGATGTTGGAAACGGGATTTGCGGCGCTGGGATTCAGACTGGCGGCCACCCGCGCCAATCTCAATAATCTGATCGGCGTTCCGCAGACTCTGCTGGGCGTGCCTGCCGATGCAGAAATCGCATTGATCGAGTGCGGTATCAGCGAGCCGGGTGAAATGACCCGGCTGGCCACCATGGTGCAACCGGATATCGCTGTCCTGACAGGCATCACGGCGGCGCACAGCGAAGGGTTGGGTGGATTATCCGGCGTGGTGCGGGAAAAAGCGCTGTTGCTAAAACATGTCAATGCAGGCGGCTGGTGCGCGCTCGGCAAGGATGTGGCGGCGCTGATGCAAGCCAATCATATCGCGTTGCCTGAAAACCCTGTTTCTATCGATGCGGCTGATGAAGCCGTGGTAAGCTGGCGTCTGAATAATTGCGTTTTGATGTTATCCTACAAAGGCGAACATGCTGCAATACAACTGGCATTGCCAGCCCGGCACTGGGCTGAGAACTATGCCTTTGCGGCCTCCATTATGTTGCGTTACTTGCAACAGCGCGGCGACAGTGAACACACACTCGCTGACATTACTTCGGCATTGTCCGGCTGGCAGCCGATGGCCGGGCGTATGCAACGCCTTGTGGCCAGAAACGGTGCAACCGTGCTGGATGATTGCTACAACGCCAATCCGGTTTCCATGCAGGCGGCGATTAATACTTTATGCGCCTTGCCTGGCCGGAAGGTTGCCATTCTTGGTGATATGGCCGAACTGGGAGAGGCTTCTGAGAGCGCTCATACCGGACTCGATATCGAAGGGTTAGATGACGTTTATCTGATTGGCACGCAGATGCAATCGCTGGCCACCATGCATCAAAAGGCGCGCTGGTTTGGGACAACTGACGATGCCATCACCGCTTTACAGCGTGATTCATTTGCTACCGGCGATACGGTACTGGTTAAGGCATCGCGTTCGATGCATCTGGAATCGGTGGTGGAACTACTGTGCGTCGGGGAGGTTGCCGATGCTGTATAATCTCCTGTATCCGCTGCATGAACAATATTCCTTCTTCAACCTGTTTCAGTATATCACCTTCCGCACCGTCTATGCGCTGGTGACGTCGTTGGTGCTGTGCTGGGTGATGGGGCCGCTGTTTATACGCTGGCTAAAAGCGCATCAGGGCAAGGGTCAGCCGATTCGTAACGACGGGCCGCAAACCCATTTGATCAAACAGGGCACCCCGACCATGGGCGGCGTGCTGATTTTATTGTCGCTGACCATCGCCACGCTGCTGTGGGCTGATTTAACCAGCGGTTTTGTCTGGCTGGCGCTGCTGGTCACACTCGGTTACGGCGTCATCGGCTGGCTGGATGATTATCTGAAAATTATCCGCCATGATCCCAAGGGTTTAGCAGGGCGCTGGAAACTGCTGATGCAATGTCTGATTGGTGGTATTGCCGCTATCGGCTTGATGCTGATGACCGATCCGATTGTCGATATCCCCTTCTTCAATGTGCAGTGGAATATGGGCTGGTTCTATCCCGTATTCGTACTGTTCGTACTGGTCGGTTCATCCAATGCTGTCAACCTGACCGACGGACTGGACGGGCTGGCGGTTGCGCCCACATTTATGGTGGCCAGTGCGCTGGCCGTGGTGGTTTATCTGGCCGGCCATGCCAAGTTCTCGGCCTATCTGATGATTCCGTTCGTGCCGGGCGCAGGCGAATTGGCGGTATTCTGCGGCGCGGTCATTGGCGGTTGCCTGGGTTTTTTATGGTACAACTCCTATCCGGCCCAGGTATTTATGGGCGATGTCGGAGCACTGGCACTGGGCGGCGCGCTCGGTTTTGTCGCCTGTGCGGTGCATCAACAATTCCTGCTGGCCATTGCCGGCGGCCTGTTTGTGCTTGAAGCGGTGTCGGTGATGGTGCAGGTGGCCAGCTTCAAGATGACGGGTAAACGCGTATTCCGCATGGCGCCGATTCATCACCATTATGAACTGAAGGGCTGGGCCGAGCCGAAAGTAATTGTCCGTTTCTGGATTATTTCGATTTTACTGGCGCTGGTGGCGCTTTCCACCCTGAAAATCCGATGAGCCCATTATCCGATAAGCAAGCGATGCATAACACGGCATCCAGAACCGCCATCATCGGCATGGGTAAAACCGGCCAGTCGGTGGCATCTTTTCTGCTACGCCGGGGCATTGCATGCGAAGCTTTTGATGAATCGCAGATTAGTCTGCCTGATGAAATCGATATCGTATTGAATACCGGTGCGCTGGATGCGCAAGTGCTGAAAGAATTTGATCGCCTGATTGTCAGCCCCGGCGTGAATTATAATCATCCGGCATTGATGCAGGTGCGTGAAGCGGGTATCCCGGTGTTCGGCGACCTGGAATTGTTTAGCGAAGCTTATCAGAACGATTTAATTGCCATTACCGGCACCAATGGCAAAACCACCACCGTATCCCTGATCAGTACCATGCTCGATACCTTGTCCG
This sequence comes from uncultured Zetaproteobacteria bacterium, assembly GCA_964442955.1. Taxonomy (GTDB): domain Bacteria; phylum Pseudomonadota; class Zetaproteobacteria; order Mariprofundales; family Mariprofundaceae; genus Mariprofundus. Next base: position 11,551 of record CAYUBK010000037.1, read on the forward strand.
GCGGCATTGAAGCTGGCGGTAATATCGGCGTGCCGATGCTTGATCTGCTCGGCGATGGCGATGAGCAGTACCCTGACCCCCAACGTATTGTACTGGAATTATCCAGCTTTCAACTGGAGCGCGCTAATCCGATTCACCCGAACTGGGCCGCACTGCTCAATGTGCAACCGGATCATGCAGATATGCATAGCGATATGCATGCATATGAGGCAGCCAAGTTACGTATATTCGCCACACAGGGCGATGGCGATAAAGCCATGTTGCCGGCCCATGAATACTGGAACGGGCTGGCTGAAGAACTGCGCGGGCGTGGAGTGTTTGTGCGCCGTTTCGGCATGGGGCAGGCCGATGGACTGGATGCCGGCGTACAACAACTGGCAGACGGTTCATGGCAGGTGTTCTGGCATCATTATGATCAGGCCCAGCTTGTGAGTTCGGATGAACTGCCGGCACAAGGCGTTCATCAGCATCTGAACCTGGCGGTTGCCGCACAGGCAGCGGCGGATTTCGGCATTACGGCAAGCGTAATTCGGCAATCGTTGACCTCATTTCGTGGTCTGCCGCATCGTTTGCAATCGCTTGGCCTTATTGCAGGCCGGGAATGGTTCAATGATTCCAAGGCCACTAATCCGGAGGCAGCCCGAGCAGCGCTGGAATCCTTTCATCAGGTTATCTGGATTTGCGGCGGCTTGCGTAAAGGGCTCGATGTGTCGGTACTCAAGGATACTGTTGCCGGGCATGTCGAGCAGATGTTTGTGATTGGTGCAGATGCCAAACCGTTCACCGATCTGGCTGCCGCCGCCGGTGTGCCATGCAGTTTTGTGAAAACGGTGGAGCAAGCTGTAAAGCAGGCTGTGCATGCAGTCGGCGGCGTACCTGTACTGCTGGCTCCGGCGGCTGCCAGCCAGGATCAGTTCAGGGATTATATCGAGCGTGGCAATACGTTTGCCAATGCTGTCGCCGCATTGGAATCAAAATCATGAGCCGAACTGCTGTGAAACTACTATCGCCGCCGGATGCGGTGATCACCGGCTGCGTGCTGTCGCTGATGTGTTTCAGCGTGCTGATGGTGTATAGCGCCAGCGTCAGTGTGGCCGAAGTCCGCTATGGCGACCCCCTGCGCATCATCCGCCACTGGCTTTTCTATATTCCGGTCGGCATGGTGATTATGTGGGGACTATCACGCATTGATGTAAACTGGTGGCGTGCCATTGCCGTGCCGGTACTGGGCATTGCCCTGATGTTGATGCTGGCCGTGCTGGTTCCGGGAATCGGCAAGGAAATCAACGGCGCGCAACGCTGGTTTTCCCTGCTCGGCCTGACCCTGCAACCGGTGGAATTGTTAAAACCTGCCGTGATTATTTATATGGCGTATTATTTAAGCTCGTTTCCCGATCGTTTAAGCCGTTTTTCATCCGGCCTGGCACCAATGCTGGTAGTGTTGGGCGTGGCGCTGATGCTATTATTATTGCAGCCGGATTTTGGCAGTGCAGTGCTGTTATCGGTCGTCTGTTTTGCCATGTGGTTTGTCGGCGGTGTGCCATTGCGCCATTTAACACTGCTGGTGCTGAGTTTCGTACCGCTGGCAGCAGCTGCCATGATGGCAGCACCCTATCGCATGCAACGTTTAACCAGCTTTATTGATCCATGGAATGACCCGCTGGGCAGTGATTATCAGTTGATTCAGTCGATGATCGCCTTTGGCAGCGGCGGCCTGTTCGGCACAGGACTCGGGCAGGGCGTGCAAAAGCTGTTTTATTTGCCTGAAGTGTTTACCGACTTCATCTCCGCCAGCATCGGCGAAGAGCTGGGTTTAGTCGGCATCATATCGGTGATTCTGGTTTTTGCGGTATTGCTCGGTCGCGGTATCTGGCTGGCCATTCAAACTGTCGATATGTTCTCGCGCCTGTTGATTATCGGTTGCGTGGTCGTGCTGGGCACCGCCCTGATGATTAATCTCGGTGCGGCGATGGGATTATTGCCGACCAAGGGGATGCCCTTACCATTCGTTTCCTACGGCGGCAGCGCCCTGCTTGGCGAATGCGTGTTAATCGGCCTGTTGTTATCCGTCCAGCGCCATGCGCCGGGCAATAAACGCCTTGAGAAACGGGGCGGGAAACGCCGGCCTTCCCGCGCCAAAGGTAAGAAAACCAGCCGAAACAAACCTGCCATGGCCACAACCGATCCGGGTCTGGAGCACTTGTTTTGACGCGCGCAAAACCCATTCTTTGCATCGCCGGCGGCGGCACCGGCGGCCATGTCATGCCTGCTTTGGCGCTGGCTGATGCCGCAAGGGCGCGCTGGCCACAGTTATCGGTTTCGTTTATTGGTGCCGAACGCGGACTTGAAGCGACACTTCTGCCCGAGCGCGGTGAAAAAATTCAACTGCTGGCCATGCACGGCGTCAAAGGTGCAGGCCTGTTGCAACGTGTCCGGGTATTGCTGTGGGAATTGCCGCAGGCGGTCATTTCAATTCGGCGCAACTGGCAATCCGAACGCCCCGATCTGCTGGTGGGCGTAGGTGGCTATGCCAGCATCTCCGGCGTCGCGGCCGCTCTGATCAGCCGCATTCCGGTGGTCTTGTACGAACAGAATGCCATGCCCGGACTGGTGAATCGCACCCTGGCGCGCTTCTCACGCTGCATCATGCTGGGCTTTGAAGCCGCTGCCGATAAATTGGCCGGACGGGTGCGCCGGGAAGTGACTGGCAATGTGGTGCGCAGCAATATCGCCGACACCCGCTGGCAAACGCATGAACCGCCGCGCCTGCTGGTGCTGGGTGGATCGCAAGGTGCGCGCATTCTCAATCAAACCGTGCCTGAAGCCTGTCGTTTGTTGGCTCGCGAAGGCCGTTGCTTTGTCGTTAGCCATATCGTCGGTGCAGATGCGGCCACGCTTCAACAGGTGCGCGAACTATATGCCCAGTCCGAGATCAAGGCAGATGTGCTGCCCTTTTGTGAAGATATGGCTGATTTCTACAGCCACGGCAGCCTGATGGTGGCGCGTGCCGGAGCCATGAGCGTTTGTGAAGCTGCCTGTGTTGGCATGCCGAGCCTGTTTGTGCCGCTGCCGCATGCCGCCGACGATCATCAGCGCCATAATGCCGAAGCGCTGGCGGCAGTCGGTGCTGCTGTCGTGCTGGATCAGCAATCGCTGGATGCAGAATCACTGGCCGCACAGATCGATACCTACTTGTTTCATCCGGCCAAACTCGAACAGATGAGTCAGGCTGCATGCGCTGCCGCGCCTTATGCCGCACAGGAAAAGCAATTGGATGTTCTGGCTGAATTTCTGCCTGTGATGGATACGGCAACTGCTGCGGAGGTGAACGCATGAAGGCACGCGTGCAACGCATTCACCTGATCGGCATCGGCGGCATCGGCATGAGCGGC
>CAYUBK010000038.1:0-14864 GCA_964442955.1 uncultured Zetaproteobacteria bacterium
GTGTATCATCTCCATTTCGGCTCAAGGCGGGGTTCCGCTTAACGCGGGCATTAGGCGACAGAGGAAATATCATATGGCGATTTATCAACAAGATCCCATAGCTAGCGCTAAAATTAGCGCTCTGGAACGAGATCTCAGCGAATCAGAACAAAAGCGCTTTGAGCTAGAAGACACGGTATTCGATTTAAATAGCCAGATTGAAAAAATCTCCGGCTATGGGCCTGAATATGTTAAACATATCGCTGAGCAATCCCGACTGAGGATAGTTAATGCCAAACGAGTAGCAAAGAAGGCGGAGCAAGAGCATAAACAGAGGTTGGCGAAATTCGAGGCACAAATTCGACGCGAGCTTGACCGTTATTTGAATGCAAAGAAAACGGCTGACCTCGCATCTGGTGAAGCGAAGCAACTAGAGGAAGCGCGTGCAAAACTGTCTGATGATGTATTCAAAATTATACAAGAAGCCTTGAATGACAATAATCCGATTATTCTACAGCCAAATGTTGGAGGGATAGGTGTCAATATAAAAAAATTGTTTAGATGGGTGAAGACGAAAATGCAAAGAAAACGACCATCTTAGGATGCTTAGCTAATGTCGCCTAACCATTCAAATCGAGAGGGACTCGCTTCGCTCGCCCCTCATTTGGGTCGTTAGCTGAAAAAAATCTATCGTACTAACTGGTATTAGGAGCAGGGTTGCAATGAAAATTGATGGCTGGGCCGATATTCTTTCCTCAGTAAAAACGCCGATTAGCCTTCTCGCGTTAATCAGCCTTATTGTTGGGTCTCTTCTTCATTCACAATCTGGCCCTAAAATTATTTGGCTGTCATTCCTGCTGTTGTTTCTGGTAACTACAACATGTGTCATTTACATCGCAAAAACAAAAACATTGTTCCCTTCTGAAATTAAATCAATATGGAGCAAAAGTGATCTTCCTCTCCCAAAGCAAGAAAGTGAAGCATGGATTGGAAAGTACAACTGTAGATGGACATACAGAACGAAAAACAACGAAATGAAAGCTTATGTTGATGATGTAATTGAAATTGAAAGTGTCGACCCAGCAACAGGTGAGTTAGTTGGTACAGGGTTATCTTCATATACAGAAGGCAATAAATACTTCCTTCGAGGTAGAGTCTCAAACAAACGTATTGCACACGTTTTCTATACTAGCTCCTCAGAAGAGGCTGGGCTGTCCGGCATGGTTATTCTTAGTCGGCCACCTGTAGGGGGCGTTACAGGCTGGTGGCTTGGAGCCGGTAGAGATGGAGGTGATATAAGGGGAGCTGTCACGATGGAGAAAAGAGAAAATGATTCATCCAACTTTGAAATAAGAAGCTATGAAGTCAGCTAACGAGGCAAATAGAGAAGGACTCGCTTCGCTCGCCCCTCATTTGGAACGTTAGTTATAAAAGAGGGCTACAAAATGAATGAACATGAAAAGATAAATTACGTTGAATTTCCCTCACAAGATATTCAGGCAACAAAGGATTTTTTCAGTCAAGCATTTGGGTGGTCGTTCGAGGACTTTGGTGCGGAATATTCTTCTTTTTCAAATCAAGGCCTTGATGGTGGTTTTTTTAAAGCTGAACTAAGCTCATCTACAGATAATGGGGCTGCTCTTATAGTGTTCTATAGCCAGAATCTTGAAGAAACCCAAGCCAAAATAGAGAAAGCCAAGGGCATTATTGTGAAGCCAATATTTTCATTCCCCGGTGGTCGCCGTTTTCATTTCAAAGAACCAGGTGGCAATGAGTTTGCTGTATGGTCAGAATAAGTGCTTAACGAAACAAAGGAGGAAAAAGTATGAAAACAATGAGTTGCAAACAGCTTGGTGGTGCGTGTGACAAGGCATTTCATGCTAAGTCTTTTGATGAAATTGCAGAAATGAGCAAGCAGCATGGTATGCAGATGTTCCAGGAAAAAGATGCGGAACACCTCAAAGCAATGGATGAAATGCGTGAGTTAATGGGAACACCAGAAGCGATGAAAGATTGGTTTGAAAGCAAAAAGAAAGAGTTTGATGAATTGCCAGAGGATTAGAAAGCGATAAGCGATGCGGGAATTGAGCTGACTATAACAACTCCAGGTCGCCGGCGATAATGCGTTGTGTGCCGCTGGCTGTTTCCAGTAACAGTGCGCCATCATCATCGAGCGCCCGGGCGATGCCTTCAATATAGTTGCGTCCGTCATAGACGCTGACCTTTGCGCCGGAAGCGGCATGAGCCTGCCACCAGACGCGGTGAACGGGGGAGAAACCATCCTTTAAATAGATGGCGTACCAATGATCGAGCGCATTGAGAATAGCAGCGGCCAGTTCCGTTTTGGAAATGCGCGTGGCGCTGATGCTGGCCATGTCTGTGGCCGGTTTGTCGATATCGTTTGGCCAGCCGTCGGCGGGTGGGGCCAGATTGATGCCGAAACCGAGCACGACGGCATGCACGCGCCCAGGTTCGGCGCGCATTTCAGTCAGGATGCCGGCGACTTTGGCACCGTGATATAATAGATCATTGGGCCATTTGATGCGGATATCCGGGCAATAATGGCTCAGCGCATCATGCAACGCCACAGCGGTGAGCAGGGATAATTGCGGCACGCGTTCCGGTGGCAGACTTGGTCGCAGCAGCACGCTGGCGGCCAGTGATTCGGGCGTGGTGTGCCAGGTGCGCCCCATGCGGCCTTTGCCGTTGTTTTGTTTGTTGGCGAAAATCACCAGACCTTCCCGAGCGCCAGCCTCGGCTTCGGCCATGGCATCCTGATTGGTTGAACCGGTTTCATCGTGTATAAGAATCTGATTGCCGATGCACTGGCTCGATAACTTTGCCTTGATCAGTCCGGCGCTAAACACGTCCTCAGTCAATACATAGCCTTTGCCTGCCTGGGCCTGGATAGCAATACCGCTTTTTTTCAGTATCTGGATTTGCTTCCAGACACCGGCACGCGATAAGCCCAGTTCGGCGGCCAGATCATCACCAGAGACTGGCAAATTGCTTGTGCCGAGCCGGGTCAGGATATGTTCGCGCGCCTGATTCAATTCCGTTTACAGGCTGCTGACGCGCATGGATAAATCGAGCGCCGGAGCAGAGTGGGTAATGGCGCCGATGGCAATGCGATCCACGCCGGTTTCGGCATAGGCATGGGCATTGGCCAGAGTGATATTGCCGCTGGCCTCCAGCAGGATAGAGGCAGGAACCATCTTGCGTGCTTTTCTGACTGAATCAGGACTCATATTATCGAGCAGGATGATATCCGGGCAGACGGCGACAGCTTCATGGACTTCGTCCATGGTTTCGCATTCGACTTCGATCCAGACGGCATGCTCTTCGTTTATCTGATAACAGGCGTGAACGGCATCTGTGATCGAGCCGCAGGCTTCGATATGATTTTCCTTGATCAACATGCCGCTTTGCAAATCCATGCGATGATTGATACCGCCGCCGTGGACTACTGCCAGCTTTTCCAGATGCCGAAACCCCGGCGTGGTTTTTCGGGTATCGGCAATACGGCAATCCGTACCGCTAACGGCATCGACGAAAGTACGCGTGGCTGTGGAGATGCCAGAGAGATGTTGCAGAAAATTCAGCGCCGTACGCTCTGCCGCCAGCAAGGATCGCATTGGCCCGCTTAATTCACAGACGATTTTTCCGGCCTCAATCCTGTTGCCATCAGCAGCTTTCCAGCTGCATGCAATCGACTTATCCACGGCAGCAAATACGGCACCGGCGACTGCGATGCCGGATAAGATACCGTCCGCTTTGGCCGTAATCAGGGCCGAGCCATGCAAATCGGCAGGCAGGGTGGCTTTAGCGGTCAGATCGTTAAATACGGCATCCTCGGCCAGTGCCAATGCGATCAAAGGGGAAATATTCATGTGCTAGACTCTAGCTGGTTCATTTACGCATCCCAATCTTCAATCAGATAATCGTAACCTTGCTCGGCCAGAAAACGTTGGCGATTGACAGCGAATTTCAGCTCTTCGCTGTCGTCGGATACCAGTGTATAAAAATAAGCCGGGCCGCCTTTGGGGCGCAGAATGCGACCGAGCCGCTGTGCTTCCTCCTGACGCGAGCCGAAGGAGCCGGATATCTGGATGGCAATCGAGGCGTCGGGCAGATCAATAGCGTAGTTGGCCACTTTGGAGACAACAAGCAGGCGGATATCGCCAGCTCTGAATGCGGCGTATAAACGTTCGCGTTCCTTACTGCTCATGCGTCCGGTGATGACCGGTGCGCCGAGTGTTTCAGCGATGCGTTCGAGCTGTTTGATGTATTGCCCGATGACCAGAATGCCTTCTCCATCATGCTTCTCGACCAGGGCCTGGGCAACGGTATCTTTGACCTTGTTTTCTGCACCAATGCGGTAGGCTTTGCGTTTGTCCTCGGCGACGGCGTGGGCCATGTGATCATCTTTGGACATTGGTACGCGAATTTCGATGCAGTGTGCTTCGGCGATATGGCCGGATTGTTCCAGTTCGCGCCAAGGCAGATCGTAACGTTTGGGGCCGATGAGGGAGAATACATCTTTCTCTAGCCCATCCTCGCGAATCAGGGTTGCGGTCAAGCCGAGCCTGCGGCGTGCCTGAATTTCGGATACAGCGCGAAATACCGGAGCGGGCAGCACATGCACCTCATCGAAAATAATCAGTCCCCAATCATGTTTGGTGATCAAATCCATATTGGGCATGTCGCCATCTTTTTGCGAACGGTAGGTGAGCATTTGATAGGTGGCGATGGTGACCGGCAGAATATCTTTGCGCGCACTGGTAAATTCGCCCAGGTCAGTGGCATCAATGTGGGTTTTATCGCGCAGTTCGGCATGCCACTGGTGGGCGGAGGCGGTGTTCGGAGTGATGATCAGCGTGGTCATGCCGATGCGTGCCATGGTGGCCATGCCGACTACCGTTTTACCCGCCCCGCAGGCCAGCACAATTACACCATGTGAGCCGGATGCGACAAAGGATTCCACGGCCTGATGCTGATAATCGCGCAGCGCAAATGGGTGTTTGTCGGATAAGGTATGGCTGCGCAGGCCAAGGTCAAACTGACCTGCATCTTTGAATCCGGCCTGATCATCTACCGGAAAGCCCAGTTTAATCAGTGCATGTTTGAGCACGCCGCGCTGGGCCGGATCAATCAGAAAAACATCATCGGCAATCTGTTGGCGGATTTTATCGGCCAGACTTTTTTCTTTGGCGACTTGTGTGGCAATGAACGGGTCGCTGATGCTCAGACGCAGGGTCTGCTCATCATCTTTGGTGAGAATTAACTGGCCGTAGCGGGCAAAGGTGCGCCGCATTTCTTCCAGCACGTTTTCCGGAATGGCGTATTTGCTGTAATCGTGCAATGCCGATTCGGCCTCTTCCAGACTATGCCCGGCAGCAGCGGCATTCCACAGGCTTAACGGGTTCAAGCGATAGCTGTGAATATGTTCGGGCGATTTTTCCAGTTCGGCAAACGGAGAAATGGCATCACGCGCGGCATTAAATTGCGGGTTATGCGTTTCCAGCAGCAGGGAGTGATCGCCCTGCACAATTAACGGACGTTCGGGGTGGTAGGTCACAGCTGATCCAGCCCCAATTCGATGACTTCGGTATCATCGAGTTCACGCAGGCGCAAAACATGCTTGGGTTGCAGTTGTATGGTGGTTTTCAGCAGTGTATATCCCTGCTTTGTTTTACGGGTCGGTTGCACGCGGATGGAGCCATAATAGTCATCGGTGATGCAGGCGATGATCTGTTTTGGCGTGCTGCTGCGGGTTTTCTGATAACTGACTTCCAGCCATTGATCTTCCCGATCCAGGTTCGACTGCATCCATGCATTGATCGAGGCGGTGCCGCTAATCCATTCGACCGGTTTAATCAGCGTCTTGAGCATGATGCCATCATCGTTGCAGGCATGGATAAAGGCGTGCGCATCGGCGGATGCATCCAACAGAACGATTTCCGGCTTGTCCTTGAATGGCTGGGTAAAGGCAAAACCTGTTTTATGTAGTTTATGGATAGCCGAAGGCTCGTGGAGCATCACCACCATCGAAGTGGCAGCCACAGCGGCGACCGGCTTTTGCGATTGCTGTTTATCGAACAGGTAGACAATGGCTTGCGGCAATGGGGATTGCAGTGATTCCAGTGTGCTTCGCACTTTTTTCAGTGCCGCCTTATCCGTGCCCATGCGTTGCAGGGCTTTCTGATCCAGTTGCAGGGTGATCATCTGCTCTACCGATGTGACGGTGCAAAATCCGGCCAGTTTATCCAGTACGCTATGATTGCAGTCCGGTGGCAGTTGAATTTCGCCGGCGGCAGAAATATAGCCGTGTACCTTGGCCTTTTTGTCCGCCCCATGCCAGCCGGGGGCGGGGAATGTGACCGGTTTCTGATTCAAGACTGCTCTAAATTCCGGTAGCAGATAGATACAGTGTTCGGAGCTATTGAGATGGTGCAGGGCAATGCTCTGCTGTTCGGTGAACAGGGTGTACCAGTCGGCGCGGATGAGTTTGCCACTGGATTGGGTCTGCAACCATTCCATGACTTCATCCAGCTTGAGCCAGCAATCAACCGGAAGTTTGGATAACAGCGTGACCGCCTGCTTTTCATCCTGTTTGCTCCAACTTTCCCAGCTTCGGATGGTACTCAGCATGTTTGCATGCATTTTTTTGCGCCATTTTACCCAGTTAATCGGCAGCGGCCTGAGTGTGGCATCCTGCTCTTTCAGTAGATCGGCGCGCAGCATGCAAATGGCCAGGAACTCCACTGCTTCTGATCGGTCAGTCTTTAGTAATGCAGTGAGTTTTTTCAGATCATTTTTGCGCAATTTCCCCTGCTGGGTAATCCCCATGGGCAGAAAGTGCAGAGCAACCCAAATCCGCCACATTTGCTGATCCATGCTCCAGAACGATGGATATTCGGCCTGACAAGGTTCTGCCAGCCATTGTTGTTGCAGTTGTTTGGCCATGCGCTGGCGTATCGGTTTCCAGTGCGGTTTCAAGGCTGCTCTCGCTTCTTTGCACAGGCTTAATGTTGCCGACTGATTATCACCATTGTGGGTGATAATTCCGATCAGACCCAGCCGACAGAGTTTGCACAACTGTTCCGGTATATATTGCTCCAGCGATTTGCGCAGGCTGTATTCTGTTTTATTATTGTAATAATAGTGCCGGGTGACCTCAACCGGCGGCAAATCAGGGTAGTGGTGTTGCAGGGTTTCAAAGTCATTCAGATCGCCCTGTTGCAGGGTTAGCAAAATCGCCCAATCCGAATGACCTAGTTGATCTGCCAGCTTCGCAGCCCGTGCCTGCTGACCATGCAGTACCAGCCAAGTGGCCAGTTCATTACGAATTGGTTTGGGCTTTAGCATGGTATTTTGCGCATCCTGCGGCACCAGTTGATGCAGCATGGGCAGCGATGTTTTGGCTGTCAGCGTAATCCAGCTATCGCCCTCGGCCTTGCTGCGATATTCAACAACAATATCAGCGGGCAGGTGATAGCGACCATCGCTTTCAAATACAATGCCGCGCTCCAGCAACAGGGGAATGGATTTGGCATATTGCTGGTGGGCTTTATTGACCGGCATACACCCGTCCTGATCGGCCAGTTCAGTGCAGAATTCCTTGCCTGCATCAATATCACTGCCCCACAAGGAACTGCCCCGGATATAGTCCCGTGTTTTGACCGCTTCATGCAACACCTTGCTGTTGATCAGGGCGCGGTGGTAACTGCCACTGTAGCGCGTATTCAGGTTGGCCTGACTGATCACACTACTGCCGCATTGGAGGTGCAATTTATGCTCAAACCCTGTCAGTTGTTGCTGACTGCATTCAGCCCGCCATTGCTCCAGACTTTTCATCTGTGTTTGTCTGCGATCATTTGTGGCTCAGGCTTGGTTCGATTACGCCGCTACCACGCTAAAGCAGCGCGGACACAGTTCGTTGTGAACTTCGTGTTCCGGGTGAGCAGCTTCACCGAAATTCCAGCAGCGCGGGCATTTGACGCCATCGGCGGCCTTGATGGTGATGGCATCGCCATGCTCGACTTTGGCCGTGATGAACAGTTGCTCCCAGGTTTCGCCGAGCGATTCGGCAAAAGCGTGATCCAGATTCGGAACTGTGATGGTCGCTGCGATGGAGGAACCAATCACTTTATCTTTCTTGGCTTCATCAAAAGCTGTATTGACCTGTTCGCGAATGGCAAAGAATGCTTCCCATGCCGCGTCATCGATATCGATATCGGCAACAGGGTGGAAGGTTTGCAGATGAATGCTGTCTGCATCCGAGCCGGGCAGATGCTCCCATGCTTCTTCAGCTGTGAACGGCAGAATAGGAGCGATCAGGCGGATTAACGTGTCGGACAAATCATAGATGGTGGCGCGAGCTGAGGCACGGCGTGTTGAGTCGGGCGCATCGCAATAGAGGCGATCCTTGATGATATCGAGATAAAAACCACCCAGATCAACCGAACAGAAGTTGTGAATTTCCTGGTGAATACGGTGGAACTGGTAGCTCTCATTGCAACTGTGCACATGACGCTCCAGCCGCGACAGACGATGCATGGCCCATTGATCCAGCGGCACACGATCCGCCAGTGCAACGCCGTCGCGTTCGGGATCAAAGCCGTTCAGATTGCCGAGCAGGAAGCGGATCGTGTTGCGGATGCGGCGATAGGCTTCGGCCAGTTGCTTGATGATTTCATCGGAGATGCGGATATCGGCGGAATAATCCGAAGAGGCGATCCACAGACGCAGAATATCCGCGCCCATCTGGTTGATGATTTTTTGCGGCGCCATCACATTGCCACGCGATTTGGACATTTTGTTGCCATTTTTATCGACCACGAAGCCGTGTGTCAAAACGCCTTTGAACGGCGCAACGCCGCGTGTGCCGACGCTTTCCAACAAGGAGGACTGGAACCAGCCGCGATGCTGATCGGAACCTTCCAGATACAGATCGGCCGGGCTACTTAAATCGTCGCGCTGCTCCAGCACGCAGGCGTGGGTGCTGCCGGAATCGAACCAGACATCGAGGATATCGGTTTCTTTCTCGAAATCGGAACCTCCGCAATCCGGACAGCTTGCTCCGGCAGGCAGGAAATCGCCCACGTCTTTGGCGAACCAGACATCGGCGCCGGCGGCTTCAACCTGTTTGGCAATGCCTTCGACCACATCCGGCGTGGTGATTTTATGCGAACCGCAGGCGCAGCGAATGGCCGTGATCGGAACGCCCCAGTTACGCTGGCGTGATACGCACCAGTCAGGCCGTTGTTCGACCATGGCGCGGATGCGATTCTCGCCCCATTCCGGCGTCCATGCCGTTTTTTTGATTTCTTCTAATGCTTTGGTGCGTAGGTCGTTATTGTCCATCGAAATGAACCATTGCGGTGTGGCGCGAAAGATGAGCGGTTTATGGCAGCGCCAGCAGTGTGGGTAGGAATGCACAATCTGGCTGGTTTCGAGCAAAGCTCCACAAGCTTGCAGGTGCTCAACCATCATCGCATTGGCCTGATACACATGGCGGCCTTCGACCACCGGTGTGCCTTCGACAAACACGCCGGTATCACCAACCGGATTAAATGCCTTCAGGCCGTAACGCATGCCAATCTCGTAATCTTCCTGGCCATGGCCGGGAGCGGTATGTACCGATCCTGTGCCAGCTTCGAGTGTCACATGGTCGCCGACCAGAATCGGGGCGTTCTGATCGAGATAAGGGTGGCGGAAGATGCGATTGTCCAGTTGTGCGCCATTCATGCGGGCGACAACATCGCCTTCTGCACCGATGGCAGCCAGCACGCCGTCTTTCAAATCTTCGGCCAGGATCAAAATCTCACCAATGCTTAGATTGGCATTATCACTGGCATCGGTGATTTTGATTGCGGCATATTCGATATTCGGGCCGACCGATACAGCCAGGTTGGCCGGAATCGTCCATGGCGTCGTCGTCCAGATGACGATAGAAATATTGCCGCTCAGTTCAGGCGAGATATCCGTCAAATCTTCGCCGGCAGCGAATTTCACATAGATCGAATGGGAGGTATGATCATCATATTCCACTTCCGCTTCGGCCAGCGCTGTGGCGCATGAAACGCACCAGTGCACCGGTTTCGCCCCTTTATACAAACCACCGTTGCCCAGGAACTTACCGATCTCGCGCACAGTATTGGCTTCGAAATGGTAATCCATCGTCACATACGGATGTTCCCAGTCGCCGGTGATGCCAAGACGCTTGAATTCCTCACGCTGCACATCGATTTGCCCTTTGGCATAGTCGCGGCATTCGCTCCGGAATTCGGAATCGGTGATGTCTTCTTTCTTGCGTTTCTTCTTCTTGAATTTTTCTTCGACTTTCAGCTCAATCGGTAGCCCGTGGCAATCCCAGCCCGGCACATAAGGCGCATCAAAGCCCAGCATGGTGCGTGAGCGGATGACGATATCTTTCAATACTTTATTGACCGCATGGCCGATATGAATGCTGCCATTGGCATAGGGCGGGCCATCGTGCAGGATGAATTTTGGTGCATCCTTGCGCGCCTCTCTCAACTGTTCATACAGTTTGGCATCTTCCCACTGAGCCAGTCGTTTCGGCTCGTTATTGGGCAGGTTGCCGCGCATCGGAAAATCCGTTTTCGGCAGGAATACAGTTGGTCGATAATCAAATTTTTCAGTCAAAATAACACTCCACAACAGTCAAAAAATAAAAAACACTCACCACAGAAGCAAGTGCAGGAACTACCGGCACGCGATAGGCTTACACCTAAAAGCCCTGAGGAAAGGCAAAACATGAGGCGGCAGGATATGCGTTACGGCGTTCAATTCCAGTAATGGTTGTTGTCACTTATATCATTCCGAATACATTGAAATACGGCCAATCTTACTGATTAGTATTTGGTACCTTTCCTCAGTGTTCTCTAATGGGATGGTCCGTTCCGCTCCCATACGGCATCGCAATGTGCCAGAATAACAGTGTCCGGTATGGACGCACTACTATTCACAAGGAGCGAGACGGCCATGAGCAATGATAGAGCAACAGATATGATAGCGGTACTGGGAATTGATTTGGCAAAGAATGTGTTTCACCTGTATGGCGTCAACTAACAGGGCAAGGAGGTTCTGCGCAAGCAGATCAGACGTAACAAGTTGATAGAATTTATCGCTTTGTTGCCTGCCTGTATGATCGGCATGGAGGCCTGTGGCGGCGCACATGACTGGGCGCGCAAGTTTATGGCGTTGGGGCATGCGTGCGCCTGATGAATCCGAAGTTTGTGAAGGGATATGTGAAGAGCAACAAGGACGACATGATTGATGCCGAAGCCATCTGTGAAGCGGTTCAACGCCCCAATATGCGTTTTGTTCCGATCAGGAGCATTGAGCAACAGGATATTCAAAGTCTGCATCGTGCGCGTGAACAGGCTATCCGCAATCGCACTGCGCTGAGCAATCAGATTCGTGGGCTGCTCATGGAATACGGGCTGGTGATTCCACGCGGCATTGCTCATTTGCATTCGGCTATCCCTCACTGCTGGAGGATGCCGATAATGGCATAAGCGACATGTTCAGAGAGTTACTGGCAATGCTGGCAGAAGATTTCAACCAACTGGAGCAGCGGATCGCAGCATATAACTTACAGGTTCAACAGTTGAGTGATCAGAGTGATGTATGCAAGCGACTGGCGACCATTCCGGGAATTGGACCGTTGGGAGCGACCGCGATGGCAGCGGCAGCCGGTGATGCTCGGGTATTCAAAAATGGTCGTGAGATGTCTGCCTGGCTCGGGATTGTTCCGCGACAGTATTCGACAGGCGGCAAAACCAGGCTTTTGGGCATCAGCAAACGCGGGGATACTTATTTACGCAAGCTGATGACTCACGGGGCGAGATCCGTAGTTTGCTTTACCGACAAGAAGGATGACCGTTTAAGCAGGTGGGTTACCAGTGTAAAAGCGCGCAGAGGGCAGAATACAGCGACCGTTGCGCTGGCCAATAAGATGGTGCGAATGGCTTGGGCTATTATGATACGCCCTGATGAAACATATCGCACCTGTGCCGTAGTCAAATAAGGGAAGAAACAATATGATCGTCAACGAATTGCGTGGATAGAGTGATATGATGGCAACAAAGGCGGACAGCCGCACTTCCGTGAACCTGATCACCGCATGGGCTCACTATGAAGCCGTTCCTCTGATAAGGTCGGAAGTGCGCGAATTCCCATCGGGGCCAGAGGCTATAAAGCATCAACAACAGGCCGAATATATGCGTGCAACCTCTCTTTGTAGCCTATGGAACTTTTTCCTTGCAGCGCGGGACGGAGCATATATGTGGTGAGGATTTTCTTTTGACTTTATCAACCCCGCAAAGTTGCGAGGAAACCGTGGATGCCTTGTTGTACTTCTTCGGTGCGTCGGGCCATGGATTCGGCGACTTCAATCATTTCATCCGAGGCCTGATCGACTGTCGTGGATGATTCAGCCAGTTCGCCAACCGAGGTGCGGGCCTCATTCATGCTCATGTCAGCTTGCTGGGCGGCATCGGAAATTTCGCGTCCGGCCAGTGCCTGTTGCTCCATCGCTTCGGTAATTACCGAGGTAAATTGATTGATTTCATGGATGGTCTCACTGATTTTGGTGATGGCTGACATAGCATCCCGGCTTTCGGTCTGGATACCTTCCACCTGCTGACGAATCCGGTTTGTCGCCTGTGATGTCTGATTAGCCAGTTCCTTCACTTCACCAGCCACGACAGAGAAGCCACGCCCGGCATCACCGGCTCTGGCTGCTTCAATGCTGGCATTGAGCGCCAGCAGATTGGTTTGCTCGGCAATTTCGGAAATTGCGCCGACGACAGAGCCGATTTCATCCGCTTCGGCAGCCAGTTTTTGCATCATGGTCGTGGCCGCTTTGGCTTCTGTGACCGCCTGAACAGAAATGGTCTGAGTGCCAGCAACCTGTCGCGATACATCGGCAATAGTCATGCTCATTTCTTCAATGGCCGCTGCTGTACTGTTGACGTGTGAGCTGCCCAGATCGACGCTATGCATGGCCGATTCACTGTGCGCCGCCAGCACATCGGACATCTCATCCACTGATTTGGCCGAACTGTTTACTTGACCGGCCTCAGCCGCCAGCCCGCTAACCAGCGCGCCGACATTGCTTTCAAATGCGTCGGCCAGTTGTGTTTGCGTGGCCGCTTTCTCCTCCTCTGCCTGCTGCTGATCTGCCACGCGCTGCTCGGCCATGGCTTTGCCTTCAAATACTTCATACTGGAGAATCGATTGCATGGTTTTCATGTCATCGACGATGTCGCCGAGTTCATCATGCGCATGCTTGACCGGCATCTGCGTATAGTCACCTTCCACAATGCGTTGCATGCCATCGACTATCTCTTGCAAAGGCTTGAATGTTTTTCGCATCATCATCAATGAAAGCAATAATGAACCGAATACGCCGAAACCAACCAGCAACGAAGATAGCAGCAGGCGCTGCTGCACATTAGTCTGCTCTATCTTCAGGCGTTCGCCGAGTGTTGTGTGCATGGCATCGTATAATGCCAGCGATGCAGAGATGGTCCGGTTTCCCTGTGAGAAATAATGCTGGGCATCCAGTTTGATTTCATTGGCGTTGATGATGTTGTCGTTGACGTTTTTGAAAAAGGCATCGGCTGCTGTGGCCAACTGTTCAGCCGGTTGCGACAGGGCTGTATCCAGTTTCGGGTTATAGGTGTGAATGACATGCTTGATTTCTTCAATCAGTCCAGCCTCAATATTGTGCGCTTGCACCGTCATTTTTAGCATCTTGTCGCGTTCGGCCGCGCTGATCTTGGCGCTGGCGGCTATGCCGGTGCCTAGGCCGCGAATGCGGCCAAGAAACTCATTGAGCTCCGGTACTGTTTCGGCCATGAATTCACCCAGGTGGATAATATCCAGCGAAGGATCAGTCACAATATCGCCTTGATGAAATATTTCACCCGAAAGCGTGAGCAATTGGTCGATAACTGCGCTATGCTGTTCAAAACTGCGACTTGCGGAATCTTGCTTCCAACTGCGTTTCAGACTTTGCCAATCCCGTTTAATGGTTTTGGCTTCATCCTGCAAGCCGTTTAGCGGCGATAGCGTGGCTGCTTCGAGCAGTTTGTTTATAGATGCGTCAATTTTTTGTTCGAGCGACGTCAATTTTGTGGCATTATCCTTGTGGCCGTGATGCCATGCATTGCCGAGACCACGATGTTGCGGCAATACTTCCAGTACATCGCGAATGGCGCTGAGATATGGCACAGAAGTTACGCGCAACGTGGAGCGTTGGGATTCATGCTGTAGCTCGGAAATGAACAGTCCTCCCAGCGTAACCAGTGTGGTGATGGACAGCAGCGAGGCCGCCAGAATAATGGTCTTGAGCTTGAGCTTCTTGTACCAGCTTGCTTTCAGCGTGGAGGGAATACTGGCTTTGCCGGCATTGGCATCGCGATAGAGTTTTTCAGCGAAATCAATCTGTTCTTGTGTTGGCGCTGTGCGCACCGAGAGATAGCTGCTTACGCGGCCATTGTTATCATATTCTGGCGAAACATTGGCTACAATCCAATAATAATCGCCATTTTTACAGCGATTCTTTACAAACCCCGTCCACGGTTTTTCCGCTTTGAGTGTATCCCACAAATCCTGAAACGCCGCAGGCGGCATGTCGGGGTGACGCACAGTATTATGCGCTTTGCCCTTGAGTTCCTCGAAACTGAATCCGGCGATATCGCAAAATGCCTCATTGGCATAGAGGATATGCCCTTTCATATCCGTGCGTGAAACCAGCACGTCACCTGGATTCATCTTGTGTTCGATTTGGGTGACTGGCTGATTATTACGCATCATTTTCCTCGCATTGATTTATCAAACAGGTGCGCGGG
>CAYUBK010000039.1:0-14789 GCA_964442955.1 uncultured Zetaproteobacteria bacterium
AGCAGATAACCGCCGCTGACAAAGGCAGCCGATAACCATGCGAATGATAGCGACCAGCCCAATACATGGATGCCTATTGAAACGGTGCTCAAACCAAATAGCAGCGCTGCCGGTAATGAATGAAACAGGCCGCGATGTTCGGTGATGCCGGCAAACAGGGAGTAGGCGATATAGCGTACAAACAAGGCGCAGAGCAGTGCAACGCCGAGCAGGGAAATTATCGGCAACTGCCCCAGTAAAGTGAACAGTGTGGCCATTGCAACGGCAAAGCTGAGTACATTAAATATCAGCCGTGTTGGTACGGAGTGATCCGAATCAATATCGGGCAGGATGCCGGCCAACGTGCCGAGTGCGATGAGCAGTAGCGCTTGTGTATGATCGACTACCCCTGCCTGCGCGCAAAGTGCGGTAGCAGCGGTTGATCCGACGACAGCGACAGTGATATGTGTTTGGAAATTAGCCATATGATCTCCCGGAAGCAAAGATTCGAACTCTAGCCTTCCATGATGCTGATGCTGTGAGGCAAATCACGGTTGAGAGAAGCGGGTTTAAACCGCCATCGGGCCGGATTCATCATCCTTGATAAAGGGTTTGAGCAGGTCATGCAGCCAGTCTCGCAGTTTTTGCATGCCATCGCGCACATCATCGAAATCTTTGTCAGAGAGTACGCCATCCTTGTTGTGATCCATGGCATCGAAGGTTTTACGGGCCGATTTTTCCACTTTCTTCATCACTTCTTCAAAAGTGATCTGGCCATCATGATTGGCATCAAAATTATCCTGCTGATTGTCAGCGGCCATGGCAGAAGTTGCGAGCAGCAGCATTGCGGCGAGCACGCCTGCCAGTATTGTTTTGCATATTCCTGATGCGTGCGATTGTATCATGGTAGGCCTCCTGAGCGGTAAAACTGGAATATGCTGCAAGCGTGGATGCTTTGAAAGGTTGAATTGCCACCCGGAGTGCGCAGAAATTACCCGGACATTAGCATTTCATGGCCAGCGTAATGCCGTCTGCTATCGGCAGCATATTCAGTTCGATTCGGGAATCTGTCCTGAGCTGTTGGTTGAATGCGCGAATCGCTTCGGTGCTCTCTTCATGGTTATCAGCATCAATGACGCTGCCGCCCCAGAGTACATTATCCACTACAATCAGGCCGCCGGGTCGAATCAGTTGCAGGCAAGCCTCGAAATAAGCCGAGTAGTTGATTTTATCGGCATCGATAAAAGCGAAATCAAAGGTTTCATGTTCACCCGTGTTCAGCAATGTCTGCAAGGTTTCCAGTGCCGGCTGTAAATACAAATCAATTTTACCTGCCACGCCAGCGGCGGCCCAATGAGATTGTCCTACTGTCGTCCATTGTTCCGATACATCGCAACTGACAATCCTGCCATCCTCGGGCAAGGCCAGCGCCATCCATAATGTGGCATAACCGGTATAGGTGCCTATTTCCAGCACCCGCTTCGCGCCCATCAGGCGCAGCAACAAGGCCATAAACTGGCCTTGCTCGGGGGCAGAGCGCATCACCGACAACTCCTCCCCTTCTGTTGCTGTGCGTAATTGCCGTAGTATTTCCGGTTCTCTCAAACCATTGTTGAGAAGATAGTTATATAAATCAGCATTCAGGCCGATGCTTCGGTTAGCCATAGCGGGTCTCGAGTTCAGAAAGTCGAGATGCAGCTTGGCTAATCTGACCTTCGCTGAACACGGAAATACCGTGGCGGCTTAACAAACGTGCGGTGATGCCTTGTCCTTCGATTTTGTGACCTGAAAAGCTGCCATCATTCACACAAACCACGCCGCAGGACGGACTGCCCTCTTTCAGAATGGCAACGCGAATATTGTGCTGCATGCACAACGCCAGTGTTTTTTCAGCTCCGTTCAAATAGGCATCAGTCACATCACCACCATCTTTGCGCAGAATGGCAGATTTCCCCTGCAATACCGCTTCAGCATTACCCTTGTCGATTTCGGCAGGGATCCGGGGCACAGGCAAGCCACCGGCCATTTCCGGGCAGGTCGATAAAATCCGCCCTTCCCGTTGCCATTGTTGCAGAACGCCAGACGCCACACGGCTATTGCTGCCGTCATAGCGGACGTTTTCACCCAGCAGGCATGCACTGATCAGTATTTTATTCACGACTGCCTCCTGCTGCGATGTGCATCTTTCTGTTATTTGTATGTGGAACCATTAACGCTGCTTCAAATACGTACCGATCAATTCCGCTTGTTCGATCACATGGCCTTGCATCGCATGCAGCAGGGCTGGTTTATCCGGGGCGTTTAGTCCCGTCAATCGCGTATCCAGTGCATACAGTTTAAAAAAGTAGCGGTGTCGGCCAATCGGTGGACACGGCCCACCGTAGTCGCGGCGTTTCCAGTCATTGAGTCCTGCATCCGTGCCGTCTGGAAACATCTGAATATCTTCATCAAGCCCTTTTGTATGTGGAGGTAAATTGAACAAAAGCCAGTGAACCCATGTCATTTTCGGAGCCTCCGGATCGGGCGCATCCGGATCATCGACAATCAACACCAGTGATTTGGCTGCTGCGGGGATTCCACCGAAGGTCAACGGTGGCGAGATATCACGCCCTTCGCAGGTATATTTTTCCGGAATGGCTTCATGTTCAACAAAAGCAGGTGATGTGATATGCATCTTTATGGGCTCCCCTCCGTTGCTATCAATTGCTGCAATCATGATGAACCCGAAAATGATCGCCAGTGTTTTTGCTTTCATATTGACAATTATAGTCCAAATCGCACCAGATGGGGAAGTATGCTTATGTTGCATTAAGAAGCTGCTCGACTTGCTTTGCATTGGGAAGCGCAGTCCGAGCGCCGAGTGACGTGCATGTTAGCGCACCGGCGGCAGATGCATAACGTAACAGTGCTTCCCATTCCATCGCCTGCGACAAGCCGAACGCAAATGCGCCATGAAATGCATCGCCGGAACCGGTTGTATCGATGGCCTTTACGGTGAATGCATCCATTACGCCGATCTTTCCCCCTTTACTCCAGATCAGACCGTTTTTCCCGCTGGTGATGACCACGCATCCGGCTTGTTTTGCCATGATGTGCAATGCGGCTTGCAGATAATCTGTCTTGCAGAGTTGCCGTGCAAATTTTTCCGAAGCAACCAGGTAATCGACTGCACCGGCCAGATTCCGGGTTCCCTGATGCAAAGAGCCGGCATCAAGTACGGTGATGATATCGTGTGCTTTTGCCCACTGACACAGGTGTTCGGATATGAGCGGTTCATGGCCATCAAACAGGATAACTGTTGGCAGCTTTGCAGTCGTGATGGTATCAGCAGGAAGGAACGGGGTATCCGCTTTGAAATTCACCACCGAACGACTGCCATCGGGCTTGGCCAGAATCTGGGAGACCGGAGTGGGGTGGCTGCCGCGAACGATCAGCGATGTATCAACGCCTTCGCTAGCCAATTCGCCCAGATGCGTTTCGCCAAACAGGTCATGGCTCAGGTAACCGCAGAAACCGGACTTGCCGCCCAGGCGCGCTACGCACACCGCCGCATTGGCGGCCGGGCCGCCACCAGCAAGCTGCATCGAATCGGCCAGCATTTTCTCATCCGTGTCCGGATGATGCGCTGTGGCCATGGCGATATCGTATGAAGCGTGTCCCACGCATAACACATCAAGCATGCAAGCAGCGTAATAGAATAATGGGGTTAACGCAAAAGAGGGAAGCGATATAAAATCACTTCCCTCTTTAGTATTATGAAATCAAACGACCCTGAACAGGTCAGTTGAAAAACTTATTCTGCGCCGGGCAGGCTATCTGTGGCCGGAGCTGATGTGTCGTCGAGTTTGAGCTTGGACGGATCAAAGCTGCCGCCCTGTGCAGGCGTAGCCGGTGCGGACTGTGCAGGTGTTGCCTGTCCGGCAATTGAGCGTTCCACTACTGAGCCTGTTTGCTGCTGGGAAAAGAAGGCCAGTGTCAGGCTGGTCATCATAAATGTGGCCGCCAGACCGCCGGTCAGTTTACCCAGGAATGAACCGGAACCACGGCTACCGAACAGCGTTTGTGCGCCGCCGCCGCCAAAAGATACGCCCATGTCTGCGCCCTGACCTCGCTGAATCAACACGACGCCAATCAGCAGGATTGCTACCAGTACGTGCACGATAATTAATACAGTTGTCATTCCAGTTTATCTCCTTAGCTCACTACCAAAGCAGTGGCTTTTACAATTTCCATAAATGATTCGGCTTTCAGGCTGGCGCCGCCAACCAGTGCGCCTTCCACACCCGGACAAGCCATCAATTCAGCCGCATTGCCCGGATTAACGCTGCCGCCATACAAGACACGGCAGTCATGCCCGAGCTTGGTTAGCTCTTCATGAACAAAGGCGTGCGTTTCAGTGACCTGCTCAGCAGAAGCAGTAACGCCCGTACCAATCGCCCAGACCGGTTCATAGGCTACAGTCAGCGGTTTATCTTTCGGCGCGCCTTTGAGGATCGCCAGTTGTTCAGCCAGCACGGCATTGGTAATGCCTTTCTCGCGCTGTTCCAGCGTTTCGCCGATGCAAAGAATCGGTTCCATGCCATGCAACCATGTTGCATTCATCTTGGAACGAATTTTGGCATTGCTCTCACCGATAATGCTGCGGCGTTCGGAATGGCCGAGAATCACATAATGGCAACCCGCATCACGTAACATCATCGGGCAAATCGAACCGGTGAATGCGCCCTTGTCTTCGTTGTACACATTCTGAGCGCCAAGCGTTACACCCATATTCGCCAGCCGTTCGGACATCGAATGCAGTAGCGTGAACGGAGGCATAAGCCCCACTTCAACATGATCAGGGGCCGGGTTGCCGCCGAAGGCATCCATAAACTCGGTTGCATCCTGCAACAGACCATTCATCTTCCAGTTTCCTGCAATCAAACGACGTTTATCATTGCCCATGCCAGACCTCCCGAATATTTCTTTTTATCACCAACGGCTAAAAAAAGTTTGCGGATTCTAGAAATAATGCCTTATAAGGCAAGGCTTAATCAGAAATGTTATGTATGGTTGCATAATCCGCTACGATTGGCCGATGAAGAATGACCATTCCAGTCGCGCCAAAAAGTCTCTTGGCCAGCATTTCTTGCGCGATCACAACGCCATCCGTCGCATCGTGCAAACAGTTCCGGCAGGGACGACGGCTATCGAAATCGGCCCGGGGCCCGGGGCGATTACCGAAGCATTATTGGAGCGGGTCGGCAAGCTGGCTGTGATTGAAATGGATGATCGCTTTGCAGAACACTGGCAAACCGTAGCCGAACAAAATGATACGTTGTCGGTAATTCACGGCGATGTGATGCAGGCGCTGGACGCTGCGGTGACATCGGTTCAACCGGACTGGATTGCCGGAAATCTACCCTACAATCTCAGCGGCCCACTGACGGCTATGCTAGCTGCTTATTCTTTAAGCGGTGGTATGGTGCTGATGTATCAGCGCGAAGTGGCCGAGCGCATTGCGGCTGATCCGGGCAGCAAAACTTATGGCGGTCTGTCTGTGCTGGTGCGCCATTTCTATGATGTAAAACGCTTGCTGACCCTGCCTCCCGGCGCATTTTCACCGCCGCCGAAAGTGTATTCAGCAGTTATTCTGCTGACGCCGCATGGTAAATCTCCGGCTTGCGCTTATCCGTCACTACAACAAACCGTGCGTCGGGGCTTCGCGCACCGCCGCAAAACCATTGCCAATAATTTCAGAGGTTCCATCAGCGCTGAACAATTTGAGGCTATCTGCATCGATCCGCGCAAACGGCCGGAGCAACTGGACTATGATCATTGGGTTAAAATTACCAATCAACTGTTTGGATGAGCGAAGCCGTTAACGATGAAATAAAGCATGCGCGTTATGCCCAATAATTGGAATGGTGCTTAACTTCACCGGCAAGAGTTTGCCATTTGTACTGGGCTATCGCGGCCTGGGCCTTTGATACGTCTTTCAAGGGGAGTGTACCGGCCTGATTCGGGGTGATTATCTGATTTGCCAGTATCGCTTGTTGCCGGGGTTGTACCTGGTTTGCCACAGGGTGCGCCGGTTGATTTTGCACATGGGTATCCGGGCTGGCCGCAGGCGGTGAGGCAGGTTTTACTGACGCCATCATATGTTCACCAATATCTTTTCCTGTGAACGCATCCACGAACACATTGGCGATGGCTGAAATCGCCCCGGAAATAAAGCTGCCGAAAACGCCGCCGAACAGGGTATCTCCGGCAATTCTGGATGCATAACCCATTTGGTCACCGGTCAGTTTTCGATAAAT
Source organism: uncultured Zetaproteobacteria bacterium (assembly GCA_964442955.1). Classification (GTDB taxonomy): domain Bacteria; phylum Pseudomonadota; class Zetaproteobacteria; order Mariprofundales; family Mariprofundaceae; genus Mariprofundus. Next base: position 6,279 of record CAYUBK010000039.1, read on the forward strand.
GGTCGATATGATCGGGATGTGTTGTAGCGGATTAATGACATCAAGAATATCCCGAAAGCTGAACGAGCCGGTCTCCCATATGCCGGATGACTTGTCGGTTTCAGTATGTTGGGCACGAATGGGGACGGGTTGGAGTGCTGGTCGGGATGCGGGTTGCGATGCAATGGGCGATCCGGATGCAATCACCTGCTTGCCTGGCGGCTTGCTTACAGTGAAGGGCAGCGAGAAATGTGATACAACTTGCATGTCTGTTTATGAGCAAATCATGTACCAGAACAAAACACCATATATTCCAATATGTTACCTTATAATCGCTCGATACTGCAAGGCACTTTTAGTGATAAAACGGAATATATTGCCCGCAGCCGCGATTACGCCGCCGATTGAGCCACCCATTGATCCAGTTCACCACGACGTTCCAACGCATAGAGATCATCGCAGCCGCCGACATGACGATCATTGATGAAAATTTGCGGAATGGTGCGTGCTCCGGGCGCGCGTTGACTCATTTCTGCCTGTCGATTGATATCCTTGCGGACATTGTACTCGTCAAACGCAAGTCCTTTTTTCTTTAGCAGCGCTTTGGCGCGTGTGCAGTAGGGGCAGAAATCGCCGGAATAAACTTCAATGTTTGCCATGTAAACTCATCCTTTTTTATATCAGTGTTTCAGTGAGGTGCGCGCCAGCGACAGTACCTTGACCGGCTTGCCCAGTTTCAGGCTGGCTCGGGCGGCATAATGAAGGGTTGAACCGGTTGTCAGAATATCATCGACAATCCAGACCGAATCAACCTGACCGGCCAAATCCTGCCAGCGCGGAGCGTAGTCGTCAGCCAGTGCAAAAGCCTTACGTAGATTTTTTCGCCGCGCTACGCCCGACAGTTCGGATTGCCTTGCTTGTTCACCAAGGCGACGCAATAAGCGCCAGTCCCAGACGCAACCCGTGCCGTCTGCAATCCAGCGGCATAAATTGGCGGCATGATGCTGGCCGCTTTTGCGCATGCGGGAGAGCGGCATCGGAACTGGCAACAGCAAGCAGTTTGTATCAAGCTGTTTACGCAGGTTTGGCATGCTTTGCTCGACCAGCCAGCGCACACCAGATTCGTGCCCCTGCAATTTCCAGCCGAGAATGGCCTCGCGAACAGGCCCGTGATAATGGTATAAACTATGCGTCCGGGTTTGTGCCGGAGGTTTGTTCAGGCAATGGCCACACGGGCCGGGAACCATCGATTCGGGCAGTTCAGTGCCGCAGATGCTGCATGTGTTATGCGTCCAGATGGCAATATCGGCCAGACATGCGGCACAGCAGCCGTTGCCGGAGGGCATCGGCGTATGGCAAAACAGGCAAGCAGGCGGAAACAACAGATTGGATAATCGGTTAACCAGTTGGCTTGCCTGGGTTGACAGCGTGTTCATGCCATCCAGCATGCCGGACATGGTTGATTCGCGCAATTGGTTTGCAGAAATTCCTGAAACTCGCCGCCGTCATTTTCGCGTTTCGCAGCGCGATGGCGTCACGATTGCGGTGAATGGAACCGGTCTGATCAACTTTGCCAGCAATGATTATCTGGGGCTTTCCGGTCATCCCGCCGTCTGTATGGCGGCGCAGGGCGCATGTGCGACGAGCGTGGGCAGCGGCGCTTCCCGACTGGTATCCGGTGACGATCCGATGCTGCACCGGTTGGAAACCAAACTGGCTGACTGGAAAGGGTATGAGGCCTGTCTGATTATTGGTTCCGGCATGCTGGCCAATCTCGGCCTGTTGCAGGCGCTAGGTGATCGGCATACACACATCTTTGCTGACAAACTTAATCATGCGTCATTGGTCGACGGGGCTCGTTTATCCGGCGCAAAAAGCCATCGTTATGCGCATCTGGATTGTGAGCAGCTTGACGAACAGTTGAAAAAACATGCGGCTGAAAAACGTATCATAGTTTCTGATGGCGTGTTCAGCATGGATGGCGATTGCGCCGATACGGGTATGCTGCTCGAACTGGCTGAAGCGCATGACACGCTGCTGATTATTGATGATGCGCATGGCATCGGCACAGTTGGCCAAGATGGCAGAGGGCTGACGGCGGTTCACGATATTGCCGGCCATGCCCGTTTGATTGAGGTGGGGACATTTGGCAAGGCATTCGGCAGCTATGGCGCATTTATTCTTGGTACGCAGGCATTGATTGAGGGATTGAGGCAGCGCCAGCGCAGCATGATTTATTCCACCGCCTTACCACCCGCCATGATTGCTGCGGCAGAGACAGCATTGCTGCTGATTCAGCGCGGCGAACAGCTTGAACAACTGCATCGCAATCTGGCGCAATTCAAAGCGGCTACGTCGGGCATGGGTTTTATGGCTTCCGATACGGCTATTCAACCGTTGATTGTCGGTTCCGACTCCAAGGCGCTGGCGTTGTCAGTAAAACTGGTCGAGCACGGTTTCTTCGTCTCGGCTATTCGGCCGCCCACCGTTCCGGAAGGGACAGCGCGCCTGCGCTTTACACTCTCGGCGGCGCACTCGGTTGAACAAATCGATGCGCTGCTTGTGAGTTTGGAACAGTTGTTGTGAAACCGCTGGTATTCCTGCATGGCTGGGCGCAGTCCCGACAGATCTGGTTTCAGCAGCGTGAGGCTTTTCCGGACGCAATCTTTCTGAATCTGCCCGGCCATGGCGGTGCAGGCGATTGCTCTTCCGGCGACTGGGTAGAAGCCATTGCTGAGCAGTTGCCGGCTGAACCGTGTGTACTGATCGGATGGTCTTTGGGTGGTATGTTGGCGCTGGAGTTAGTGCAACAATTTCCTGAACGCATTGCTGCACTGGCACTGATTTCGACAACGCCGTGCTTTCGCCGGCAGGATGATTGGCAACCGGGTTGTGATGAACAGCTGTTTGCCGGTTTTAAGGCTACAGTCGCCAGCAGCTCACCCCGATTGTTAAACCGTTTTTTTGCTCTGATGTTGCACGGCGATGATTTAAGTCGCAGCGATTATAATAGATTAGCCAAACAGGCAGTGGATCGGGAATGTTCTGGATCTGTCGCGGGATTGCGCGGTGGATTGAGCCTGTTGGCTTCACTGAATAATCGCCAGGCGATTGCGGGCATCTCTGTGCCGACACTGGTCATGCACGGTGAACAGGATGCGATCGTATCCGTCGAATCCGGTCGCTGGCTGGCCGAGGCAATAACGGGTAGTCAGTTATGCCTGTACCCCGATTGTGGCCATGCGCCATTTTTGACTCAGCCTGAAATATTCAATAAAACACTTACCAACTGGTGGAATTCATTTTGAACGACTCTCATATCAAAACCAGCCATGTCAAACGCGCCTTTTCATCGGCAACAGGCAGTTACGATGCCCATGCCGTGCTGCAACGCGAAATCGCCGACCGCTTGCTGGCGCATCTCGCCTTCACCAAAATTGAGCCGAAGCGTATCCTCGATATCGGTTGCGGCACCGGCTATTTCACCCGCTTATTACGCGAGAAATTCAAAGGCGCGGAGATTATCGCCATTGATTTATCAGAGGCGATGGTGAGCACCACGCGAAATGGACATGCTCGCCGTTTGCCGTGGCATGGCCGTCATCGCCATGTCAATGCCGATGCCGCCGCCTTGCCGCTAAAATCGGAACGCTTCGATCTGGTTTGTTCGAATTTAACCATGCAATGGTTGCCTGATCCGCAGGCTATGTTGCAGGAAATGCGCCGGGTGCTGGCTCCGGGCGGACTGATGCTGTTTTCCACCTTTGGTCGTCGTACGCTTTCCGAATTGCGCCAGTCGCTGGCTGGCATCGAGCCGGAACGAGCCGGTCATGTGTTACCGTTCCCCGATGTGACATCGCTGGGCGATGCATTGATGAAATTAGCTATCGAATTGCCGGTTACCGATACGGATTTGTTTACACTGACCTACCCCGACACCATCAGTCTGATTAGGGAACTCAAAGGTTTGGGTGCCTCAGCTTCGGCTATTCGTGGCCGCAAAAAAGGTTTGTATGGCCGCGATCTGATTCGGCGGCTGGAACAGGAGTATTCTGATAAACATCGTGGCGATGATGGAAAAATCTATGCTACTTTCGAGGCGCTTTATGCGCAGGCCTGGTATAAACAGGCCGGCTATGAACATGGCGATAGCATGATCCCGATTCGGGCTGAAGGGGATATCAACCTTGGTGGGGTATAGTCTTGATGTTCGGCGGTGTTCCGTAGTACTATACTTTACAAATAGACGGATATATGTAAGATACGCTAATGATTAATCGACCGATCTGGCTCGACTGCATTGAGCAGGCATGGCATCGCCGTTCTATCGTCTGGCTATCCGGCGTGCGTCGGGTTGGTAAGACCACGCTGGCTCAAATGATACCTGATGCAATATATATGAACTGTGACAAGCCATCGGTATTGCGGGCGATGGAAGATCCTGAGCTGTTTCTGGATGGTCTGGAGCCGGGGAGCATGTTGATCCTCGATGAAGTACATCGCCTTGATAATCCCAGCCGTCTGTTGAAAATTGCAGCCGATGAATATGCTCACCTGAAAGTGCTGGCAACAGGTTCATCTACACTGGCTGCCACGCGTAAATTTCGAGATTCACTTACGGGACGTAAGCAGTGCATTCATTTGTGTCCGGTACTCTGGGAAGAGAGCAATGATTCATTTGGTGTGCGTAGCCTTGATCATCGGCTGTTACATGGCGGTCTTCCTGATCCGTTACTGTCCAAAAACAAGGATCACTCATTTTTCAGTGAATGGATTGACAGCTTTTATGCGCGAGATATCCAGGAACTGTTCGGTATTCGTAACAGGCAGGGCTTCCTCGCGCTGTTCAGGCTGTTGCTGCGCCAAAGCGGCGGCCAACTGGATTATAGCAAGTTGGCGAGTTTGAGCGAGCTAAGTCGGCCAACCGTAAAAGCTCATATTGAAGCCATGCAGGTCGCCCATGCTGTGCATCTCTTACGCCCGTTTCATAGCGGAGGGAAACGGGAAATAGTGAGTCGACCGAAATGCTATGCTTTTGATACCGGCTTTGTGACCTTTGAGAAGGGTTGGGATACCATTCGAGATGATGACCGAGGGCTTTTATGGGAGCATCTGGTGTTGGATAGCTTACGTTTCCATTTTTCAGATGAAAATATTTTCTACTGGCAGGATAAATCACACCGCGAGGTGGATTTTGTCATTCGGCGTAGCCGGGATTGTGTGGATGTGGTCGAATGCAAAATGAATCCGGATAAGCTTGACGTGGGCTCTATTCAAGTATTTCGCAGCATGTATCCGGAAGGGGAAAATTATATTGCCAGTCCTTCTGCGAAAAAGCCTTACCGTATTCGCAGAGGGGGCATGGTGTTTCATGTCTGTTCCACATGGTGATGATGCTCTGGAAAGTGGTTATTGAAAGCGTATGATATCTAAAGTTTTTATCACGGGCACGGATACCGGTGTAGGCAAAACATGGGTGAGTGCTGCCGCCATTCGCTCTTTGCTCCAGCGGGGCATCAGCGCCAAAGCATTGAAGCCGATTGCCTGTGGGCTGGATGAAGCAGGGCGAAATGAAGATATCGAGGCGCTGTTATCGGCGCAGTCCCTGATGAATGCAAATACCATTAATCGTTATCGTTTTGCATTGCCGGCTGCGCCCTCGCAGGCGGGTTCTGAGCAGGGTCAATCAATTGAACCGGGTACGCTGGTGCATTGGTGCGATGAAAAAGCTGATGCGGTGGATTGCTGCATGATCGAAGGGGTGGGTGGGCTGATGACACCTCTCACGGATTCATGGCTTATATCCGACTGGATTGAAGCGATGCCGGATTGTGAAGTTTGGCTGGTGGTGGGTTGTAAGCTGGGTGCAATCAACCAAACCCTGCTGACGCTCGCTAAACTGAAACAGATGAATCGATCACCCACTCGAATATTCTTTAATGCCGCTAACGCAGAAGACAATGCGTGGATCGACTCAACCAGATTAGCGGTCGAGCCATTTCTGCATGCTGATTGTGTTGTATCAAGTATTCATTTCGGCGAGCAGCCTGATATGTTGGGCGGATCATGACAGAATGCAGCTTCATTGTATTTTCATCATTGCCGGTTTAATGTACGCCGCATGTTGAGTCGTTATATGCATATTCGAGGGGGTTCCTGCTCTGTGGCTCGCCTGATGGCGGTGCTGTTCGCTGTGCAGGTTGTAGTGGGCGGTTTCTGCATGCTGACGGCTGAAGCGCATGCAATGCCGCAATCTGTGCATACTCAGGATGTGCAGGCTCATTGCGCCAAGTCTGGTCATGCCGATCATCAACTGAATGGCCAACATCAACACGAGCAGGACGACTCCGGCAATTGCTATCATTGTGATCAGCCTGATGAGCTATCCTCATCCGCTTTTACATCCGCAGCGCCGATGCTGCTGGTATTGTCCGATTTCACCAGCTTGCCTGCGGTTCCTTTGTTTGACCCTGCGGCTACAGGGCTGCTAACTGCGCGAACGCCCACCGGGCCACCGCGTTCTTCTTCTCTCCTTTATACAACTACCCAGCGCATCCGCGTTTGATTCACCCTTTCTGCTGACACCACGACTCGATTGAGTTGTGGTGCGCACGTTTGTTCGCAAAGAATAAATCGTGCGCGCATCAAGAAGAAGGGAGGCATGCTTTCATGCGCATTTGTATTCAGAAAAAAGACCTGCATGGTCACACCAAAAAAATTCTGGCAACCATCGTAATTATAACGATAGCCCCATTTTTAGCCGTAACTGCTGAAGAATCTCCGCTGACATTACAGCAGGCTGAACAACTGGCTGTACAACATAACCCGGCTCTGGCGGCAGCCGGTAAACAGGCCGAAGCTATGGCTGCGATTCCTTCTCAGGTGGGCAGTCTGCCTGATCCGAAAGTATCGTTTAAAGCCATCAATTTGCCGGTGGATACATTTTCCACTACGCAGGAAAACATGACGCAAATGCAACTGGGTTTTTCGCAGGCATTTCCATTTCCCGGCAAGCTGGGCTTGAAGTCCGAAGCGGCTGAACATATGGCGGCTGCGGCATTGCAGAACCGGCAGGAATTTCGCTTGGCATTGTTACGCAATACCCGCATCCACTGGTGGAATCTGGCCTATCTGGACAAGGCGCTGGATATCATTCGCCGCAATCAGAATCTGTTGCGTAATCTGGTCAAGATCGCCGAAACAAAATACAAGACTGGCAAGGGTTTGCAGCAGGATGTATTGCTGGCCCAGCTGGAACTGTCCAAGTTATTGGAGCGAGAACTGAAATTGCAGGCGGCGCGCTCACGTGAATCGGCTACGCTCAATGCATTGCTGGGGCGGACCGCCGGTTCTGTCATCGTACTGCCAGAGCAAAATGCTCATGACCTGAAAAAATTGGCGCGCCAGGGTAATCACCACCTGGAAGTAACCCATGAAGTAGTTGCAAGCCTCAAACAATGGGCCAGAGAACACCGACCGATGTTGCTGGCGATGGATGCGCGGGTGCAGGCGGCGGGTTCCATGGTGGCGCTGGCCGAGAAGGATTATTACCCCGATTTCAATATAGGAGCTGGTTATGGCTTCCGTCAGGGAATCAACCCGGCTAGCCGGAGAACACGCCCTGATTTCGCTTCCATTATGCTGACCATGAGCGTGCCCCTGTATAGCGGAACCAAACAGGATAAGGCGGTGGATCAGCGCATGGCTGAGAAAGCGACAGCGCAATTCTCTCGCGAAGATGCCGCCAACCGGGTCGATGCGGATATCGATGCAGCCGCTTCTGATTTACGCATCGCCCACAATCAGGTGGTGCTGTTTGAAAAAGGCATTTTGCCCCAGGCGCGGCAGACCACGGCTTCCATGCTGGCCGGTTATCAGGTCAATAAAGTGGATTTTCTGAACCTCGTCCGTGCGCAGCTCAGTGAGTTTAATACGGATATTCAATACTGGCGACAGGTATCAGCGCTGCATCAGGCCGAAGCGCGGCTGACTGCTGCGGCCGGCAAAGAGGCTTTATAAATGAACAAGTCAAAAAGTGTTTTTATGAGTTTAATCGATTCTATAAGACTTATAGGGCTTATCCCCTATCTATCAGAAATCAGGAGTAACAAATGAAAAATATTGGCATGATGATCGCTGTATTGATCGCCGGGTTGGCTGGAGGATATTTTTTCTCCGGTATGCAACATGAGGGGCCGGTTTCAGCTAAGGCGAAATCAGCGGTCAAGGGTAATGGGCCGTGTGCAAACGGGGCGCAGCCGCTGACGTGGCGTAATCCGATGAATCCTTCGGTAACGAGTCCGTCGCCGGCTAAAGATCCCATGGGTATGGATTATGTACCGGTATGTGCCGAAGATGCTGCCGGTAGCGGCCCTGCCGGCACAGTAAAAATTGATCCAACTGTGACCCAGGATATCGGCGTGCGCGTGAGTAAGGCAGAGCGCAAAAATCTGTCCCGGGCGATTACAACAGTCGGCCGCATCACCTTTGACGAGACAAAGCTGGTAACGCTGCATCCCAAGGTCGATGGCT
>CAYUBK010000040.1:0-14672 GCA_964442955.1 uncultured Zetaproteobacteria bacterium
AATTGACATCAATGGCTGTCAGCGCCTCGGTGGGATCCAGCACGATTGAACCGCCGGTAGGCAGCCTGACTTCACGGTCATGCACCTCTTCACACTGCGATTCGACGCCATAATGGCGGAATAACGGCTTCTTGCCGCGATACAGCTTGACCAGCTTTTCCTTGCCCGGCAGCACCGCATGCACAAAGGCCTTGGTGCGTGTGTACACCTCATGATTATCCACCCAGATTTCCTCAATATCATCGGAAAAATGATCGCGAATGGCGCGTGTGGCCAGATCGCCTTCGAGATAAATCAGGGCGGGTGAGGGGGTTGTTTCGCTGCTAATGCGGATTTCATCCCACAGGCGGCGCAGATACTGATAATCGCGTTGCAACGCTTCGAGCGTCTGATCCTTGCCGGCAGTGCGGATGATCAAACCCATATTATCTGGCACTTCGAGCTGTTTGAGGATTTCTTTCATTGAGCGCCGTTCATCATCGGAGAGCTTGCGTGAAATACCGCCGCGCGAGGTGTTCGGACTCAAAACCAGATAACGACCGGCCAGGGAGATATTGGTGGTCAGGGCTGCGCCCTTGTTGCCACGCTCTTCCTTAACGACCTGAACCAGCAATTCCTGCTTGGCCTGGAGCACATCCTGAATAGATATATTGCGTGGGTTGGCGCTCTTGTCGGCACCCTCTTTCCAGAAGTCGGGATGAATTTCTCCCAACGGCATAAAACCCTGACGGGCAGCGCCATATTCAACAAAGGCGGCCTGCAGGCTGCCTTCGACCTTGGTGATCTTGCCTCTGTAAATATTGCTTTTGGTCAGAGCTTTGTGCGCTGATTCGATATCGAGTTCGTGCAGATATCCGTCTTCAACAATGGCCACACGACTCTCTTCATCGTGTATCGCACTGATAAGCATGCGTTTTTTTGTAGTCACGCCATCTTTCCTTTGGGCGCTTGAGGGACCTGTCGATTACGTACGCAGCAACAAAACCATTGCAGTGAATAGTATAATCAAACCTGTGAACAGCCTGTTTGTTGTTTGTTTTCAACGATCATTCAAACAGTCACAACACACTTCCGGCGTTGTGATTATTTGGCTGTTCAGTGCTTATGCTGGCTGGCGCTGCCGTTTTACCGGGGCATCAGTTCAAGTCATCAAACGCAGTTTATTTATGCAGGCTCAACGTTAGGGGGCATCTACAAAACAGGTTCGCGTCCATGCAAGATATCGGGATGAATACTGCGCCTGCCATCTCGGTTCTGCCTTGAAGCAGCATCGGAGGCTGGGATTCCCGTCTACAAATCATTACCATTGCTTGTGCGTTGCATTGTTATGCGATGCAGGAAAACACGGAGCTCACTGCATATCGCAAGGACTCTATCCGGCAAAGGCGGTTTGGCAAGAAAATGCATCAGGAATTACATCAGAAATGGCATCAAGATAGCATCTTAAGCATTGATAACAGCGAAAATGGCAGCAGGCTTGACCGGGTGCTGGTTCGCCGTCTGGGGGCTGCGCGCCGCACATTGATATTACGCCTGATTCGCAAAGGTAATGTGCGATTGAATAAAAAACGCTGCAAGCCGGAGTCCCGTGTTGCAAGCGGTGATCAGGTTTTTTTACCCAATAGCCTGAGAGAACCGCAGCAGCAGGATAGCGCTACGATTCCAGCCTCGTTACTGAGCAAGACGGAGGCATTGCCTGTGCTGTATGAAGATAAATGCTTGCTGGTGGTCAATAAATCCGCCGGGCTCGTCGTACACGGCGGTTCAGGTCACGATGCCGGTTTGATTGAGTCGCTTAAAGAATTACACAATCTGCCTGAGCTGCGGCTGGCTCACCGCCTGGATCGCGATACGTCCGGCGTATTGCTGATGGCTAAAAATCTGCAAGCGTTACGGTTGCTTAGCGAGTCATTTCGTCAGCGCGACATGCAGAAGACCTATTTCGCCTTGATTGCCGGTCACCCCTTCGCCCATGCCGGACGCATGATCTCAAAGCTTGCCAAGGGGGTAGTGCGCGGCGGCGAGCGTATGGTGGTTGATGCGGATCAGGGCAAGGAATCGGTGACTGACTTTCAGGTGATGGTTGAATTTGAACAGGGCGGCCTTGATTATGCCATGCTTGCGCTGAACCCCCATAGCGGTCGCACGCACCAGCTGAGAGTTCAGTTGCAGAACGAGGGTCATGCTATTCTCGGCGACGGAAAATATGCCGGTAAAGACGAGTTGGCGGCCTACAAATCGATCGGAGGTACAGGTCTGATGCTGCATGCCTGGCGTTTGCGGTTGAGTCACCCGGTTACTGGCAAGCCACTCGATTTTACAGCCCCGTGGCCGGAAAACTGGCAGCGATTACTGATAAAAGTGTAAAAAAAGCCCATCCCGGAAGCTGCGACATGGGCAAGGAATATTAACCCGGCCTACATTTCTTTGTAAAACTGGTGGTTTTCCTTCTTGATTGTTTCCGTAGCAGGCATGGGAAAGAAAAGACTTTTCTGATCGCAGGCCAGCCAGAAGCCATGCCTGATTTTAGTATAAGGGATTTTTTCCATTTCACTATTTAAGCTAATACCCTTGGACTCTTTATCGGTTTTTTCCAGTTCCAGAATGGAATCCCGGAGCTTGGCTGGATGAACGAAAGGAAACGGGGGCGCCATGAAGGGGCTTTCCTCAAAGTCTTGAAGGAATTGCTCAACAGGCAGTTCAATTTGTGTGAAAAATAATTTAGGCACCCATTTATTATGGCTGGGATCGGTAATGTAGCGAGCGTATTCCGGTGCATCCAATTTGGTCATCGAAAGCACGGTCGTAGGGCAAATCTGGGCGTAGGTTCTTATAAAGCCCGGCTGATGTGGCGCATCATGCGTACCCTGATTGAGTTCTAATGTGCGACCGTTGGATGTGACCAGATACAGGCTTTTTATGGCATCCAGATCAATGTGCTCCAACACCCGGTAAGAGCTGATGAATTTGGTTGCTTTGGGGCGTCCGTCCTCATGCGGGAAAACAGCAGCCATGGCTTCATCAATGTTAAAAAAGTCATGGCGATAATCAGCATCCACCTCGGTAAAGATAACTTTACCTTCATAATGACGCGCAGTTCCAACCAGGAAATGTTTACCAAACTGTTCCGGGGTCAGTTGTGATGCAACCAGCGAATTATTGGGATAGAGAATTTGATACAGTCGTTTTGGATATGCCATAATATGCCTCTCAGCTAGTAAGCTGTTTCATGTCAAATGCTACCTAATACCTTTCGAAATTTCAATTTTGATGAGGTCCACTGGTGATGCCTGAACTTCACAGCTAAGAGAAGTGAGCATCATGATTTATTAGAACTGTCAGGCAAGTTGATGCATGATAGCGCCATGCCATCCCGTGGACTTAGTGAGAAACAGATTCTTGTGACCCGAGCCGAAAAACACTACCCGGTTTTGAGTCGGTTGGTGGAATCATGCGGGGCTGTTGCTGTCTCACTGCCATGCCTGGCAGTTGAAGAAATGCCGCAATCTATCGCTACAGGCCTGGATTCACTGGCAGGGTGTAGTGATGTGCTGTTTACCAGCGCCAGCGGCGTGCAGGCAGTGGCAAAAGTGATGCGCCATAAGGGATGGGAGCCAAACGATACCCTGGCTGACAAGCGTATAGCAGCAGTGGGAAAAAGAACTGCAATGGCGTTGTCTCAACTGGGGGTGCGGGTAGATATTGTTCCACAGATTGCATCGCAGGATGGTTTGATTGAAGCGTATGCTGCCAGGGGTTTGCCGGCAGACTTGCTGTTTTTCCGAGCTGAAGAAGGGCGTGAAGCACTGAATAAAGCGTTGTCGAAGCATGGTGTTAAGGTGACCACGGTTTCAGCTTATCGAACCATTTGTCCGGCGGGTGAAATCAGTGATGTGATTGGCCGGCTGGGAAATGGTGATATTGATGCTGTGCTATTGGGCAGCGCCAAAACCGCGTCGCATTATCTGCAGCGCGTGGGCTCTCTGGAGCTGGCCAATCGGCCCGTGCTTGTGGGTATTTCTGAAAAGATGGCTGCTTCAGCACGCGAATTGGGTTTGAACGTGCAGCTTGTCGCCAAAGAGGCTAGTTTTGAGGCCATGCTCGATGCACTGGCCGAGTATTTTGATTCCGGGAGTTAATAGATATGTCCTTGCCTGATATGATGATTCGTCCGCGCCGTCTGCGCACAACAGCCGCCATGCGCCGTATGGTGCGCGAAACCGATTTGACGACGGCCGATCTGATTTATCCGATCTTTGTTGATGAAACGATTCAGCAGCCAATGCCGGTCAAGAGCATGCCCGGCGTATCACGCATTCCACTTTCACAGGTCGGTGATATGGCCAGTGAAGTTAAGGCATTGGGCATTTCGGGCATTATCCTGTTTGGTATTCCGGCTGAAAAAGATGCCATCGGTTCCGGTGGCTGGGATGCAAATGGCATCGTTCAACAGGCCATTCGCGCCGCCAAGGCCGCTTGCCCGGATTTGAGCGTGATTGCCGATACCTGCTTCTGCGAATATACCGACCATGGTCATTGCGGCGTGTTGCATGGCGAAGAAGTCGATAACGATGAAACCCTGATGAACCTGCAAAAAGAGGCGGTTTCCTATGCCCAGGCCGGTGTCGATATTGTGGCCCCGTCCGGCATGATGGACGGTATGATTGCCGCGATTCGTACGGCTCTCGATGATGCCGGATTCACGCACACGCCGGTGATGTCCTATGCAGTCAAATATGCATCGGGTTATTTCGGCCCGTTCCGCGATGCGGCAGATTCAGCCCCGAGTTTCGGCGACCGTGCCAGTTATCAGATGGATCCGGCTAATCGCCGCGAGGCGCTGAAAGAAGCATTTCTGGATGTGGAAGAGGGCGCGGACATGTTGATGGTCAAGCCGGCGCTGGCTTATATGGATATTATCCGCGAAGTGAAAGATGCCACTTTATTGCCGCTGGCCGTGTATAATGTGTCGGGCGAATATGCCATGGTTAAAGCTGCTGCAGCCAACGGCTGGATTGACGAAAAACGGGTGGTATTGGAAACCATGCTTGGTTTTAAACGCGCCGGTGCGGATATGATTCTCACTTACCACGCGCTGGACGTTGCCCGCTGGCTGAACGAAGCTTGAGCCTGAGATGAGCAAAGTGAAGGATACAGATATGATCAAAGAGAGCGAACAGAGCTCCGATCAGGATGCGAGCAAGAAAGCTGAGTCGGTGGTTACCGCTGCCGCATCATCGGATGCAGCAACTGAACCGGAGAAAATAAAATCCGGAAAATCGCATGGCGGACGCAATTTTTTGCTCATTGTGTTGCTGATAGTAGCGGCGGTGCTTGGTTCGCTGGCGTTTAGCGGCAAACTCAATCCATTGTATAAATCGGCCACAGCCATGTTGCAAAATACAGCGTCACAACAGCATCAGAAAAATGTAAAAGTTGCTGAAAGTAAACCTGCCGCTAGCAAAGCCGTTACCGTCAAACCAGTTGTGGCAAAAAAGATGGTCGCTCCAGTCAGTAAGCCCGCGCCGGTTGTCAGCCCGCAAGCGCAACCCGCCGTTTCATCCGAAGAAGTGCGCACCCTGTTATCCAGCATGAATGATTTGCGCGGACAATTGCAACAGATGAGTCAGGCTCAGCAGTCGTTGCACAATGGTTTGCTTGAGCAGCAGCAAATGAATTTACAGGTACGTTTACGCTGGATTGCCGATCCGGCCAGTCGCTTGCCACAATTGCAATTAACATGGGAAGAGATATCCCTGTTGCCCGGCTTGAGCGATGGTCAGCGGGCTGAAGCGGTGCGCATGCACACGTTGGCTCGTGAACGCGTGCAGCAGTTGAAGCAGTGGCAGGATGCATTGAGCAAATGGGCTGATGCGCTGGTGACGCCGACGCACCGTAATATTTTACCCGAGCCTGAGCGCCCGTGGCTGGCATGGATTCTGAGCCAGTTCCAGTTGCGTCAGGCCCCTTCGGTAGAGGCGCGGCATCTGGGTGATTTAAGAGCCAGGTTACTTGATGCTGCACGCCGTTTAACACTGGAATCATGGCCGGAAAAAGGCGCATGGCAGAGTCTGCAAGCAGAATTATTGCTACAAATTCGTGCCATACATCATGATGCAGGCGATGAAAATGCCGAAGCAATAGAAACAGGCTTGCCGGGAAATTTCGATGCGATTCAAGCTGATATCAATACGCTGCGTCAAACAGCCAGACAATGGCAACAGGGGAGTGAGTTATGAGATTTATACTGCTGCTTCTGTTGGCGCTGGCTGTCAGCATCGCTCTGATTGTGTTTCCGAACATTGCCGATCAGGCGCTGCGGGTCGAGGCATTTGGCTGGATATTTGAAACCCGGCAAGGTGCATTTATTGTGGCACTGTTGTCATTATTGTTACTGCTCTGGTTGTTGCGCAGCTTTATCTCCATGCTGTTTGCAGGGCCCGGCATGGCATGGCGTTCATTGCGTCTGGGCAGTCGAAAACGCCGTGAGAATAAACTCAGGGAGGCACTGGCTCAGTGGCTGGACGGGCGTGGCAATGTCAATGCCAGAGCCTTGAAACGCTGCCGTGGCGTGTTACCCGACTGGGCTATCGATATGCTGCAAACCATGATCGTTCCTGCCGCAGAATTACCTTTGCCTGCTGAAAATCAGGATACGTTGATCACCGCCCTGGCGGCACGTATCGCCACCGATCCGCAAGCTCAAAACCTGGCAGATACGGCCACGCGCAAAGCGCATCTGGAAGCCTGGCTGCATGCACATCCCGGCGCTCCGTTGGCGGCATCCCGTCTGGTGGATATCGCTGAAGAAGAGGGTGATTTGCTCGAATTCATTAACAGACTGGAAGGTGACTGGAAGCAGGGTCGTCGCTCTGCCAATGTGGTGAAGCCGCGTCTGGTACGGGCCTGTCTCAAACTGGCCGGGCAGGATCCGGAGCAGTCGATGGTTTTTTTACGCAAGGCCTACCGTTTGATGCCGGATGATCCGAAAGTATTGCTGGCTTATGGCAATGGGTTGCTTGATAGCGGTGATGTGAAAACCGTTCAGCGGCTGTGGAACGGGTATCTTGAACAGCATAGCAATGAGCGCATTGCCCGCGCTTTTCTTAAGATTCAACGGGATGATCCGATTCGGGTCTACCGCAAGCTGGAACGGAAAACAGCAAACGCACTCAATCCGGCTCAGCGCTGGTTACGCGCAGAGCTGGCCCATGCCGCCAAACTTGATGGGCTTGCCTTTGAGCAGATGCAGGCGCTGGCGGATGATTGCGGTAGCGCTGCGGCCTGGAATAGTCTGGGTCACTGGCATGAAGAGCTGGGCGATTTTGAAAAGGCTGCCATCTGTTATCGTCAGGCCCTGGAAAAACACGCAGTCAGGTAAGTATGAAGCGTTTTTTCTCTATATTATTCAAAGGCCTGGGCCGATTGCGGAACTTTCTGGTCAATGGCATCTTTATCCTGTTATTGCTGCTATTTGCAGCTGCTTTTTTTGGCGAACAACCCAGCGTACCGGATGATGCTGCACTGCTGATTAATCCGAGTGGCAGCATTGTCGAGGAACTGGCACTGCCTTCCACTTCCGGCTTGCCGTTGAATATATCGGCGCCAGACCAAACCCAGTTGCGTGACCTGTTATCGGTGATGAAACGCGCGACTGATGATACGCGCATTCGGCTGATGGTGTTGAAGCTGGATGAGATGGGTAAAACATCGTTGCCCACATTGCAGAGCTTGCGCAAGGCGATCAATCAATTCAAAGCATCCGGTAAATTAGTGGTGGCCGTCGGCCCGAATTATTCGCAATCACAATATTATCTGGCGGCTACGGCGGATCAGGTGTTTTTAGATCCGCTTGGCGTGGTCGGCGTGGAAGGCTTCAGTATTTATCGCAACTATATCAAGGATGCGCTGGATAAACTGCATATTGATATCCAGTTGTTCCGCGCCGGCAAATATAAGGCAGCGATTGAACCGCTGGTACGTAATGATATGTCCGATGAGGATAAACAATCCAACCGCGCTTTGTTGCGCGTCTTGTGGGGCGCTTATAAAAACGATGTGGCGCAGATGCGCAATATCAAGGCGGAACGTTTGCAAACCGTACTGGACCAGCCATCGAAATATCTGGCCGAAGTCGGTGGCAGCACTGCCGAACTGGCCAAAGCCGAAGGTCTGGTCGATACACTGGCTGATCACGGCAGCATCGAGGACTATATTGCCGGTGCCATGGGTGTTGAAACGGGCGAATATGACAGTATTGATTTCCGCCAATATCTGCGTGCAAGCAGCGGCGATAGCCTATCGCTTAAATCTGCCCATGTGGGGGTTATTACTGCCAGCGGCATGATTACAGATGGAGAGCAGCCTCCCGGTTCGGTGGGCAGTGAAAGTATGATGGAGATGTTGAGCAGAGCCAGACTCGATGATCAAATCAAGGCCGTCGTGCTCAGAATAGATAGTCCCGGCGGCAGCGCACAGGCCTCGGAGGCGATTCGCAGTGAAATTGTGCGGCTGAAAAAAGCGGGTAAGCCAGTGGTCGTATCCATGGGCGGCGTGGCGGCTTCAGGTGGCTACTGGATCGCTGCGCCGGCTGATCAGATATGGGCCTTGCCCACCACCATTACCGGCTCTATCGGCGCATTTGGTGTATTGCCCAATATGCAGCGCGGGCTGGATAAACTGGGTGTTCACAGCGATGGCGTTGCAACAACATCCATTGCCGGTGGCATTCGCACTGATCGCGCTTTGCCAGCGGAATTGAAACAAGTGATGCAACTATCGATGCAACATATTTATGGCCGCTTTTTACACATTGTAGCCAGCGGCAGAAACATGCCGGCCGATAAGATAGCCGCCATTGCCGAAGGGCGGGTATGGAGCGGACTGGATGCGAAGCGTTTGGGGCTGGTTGATTCACTGGGCGATTTAAACGATGCTGTTAAAGCTGCTGCCACGTTGGCCGGGGTAGAACAGGCCTATAGCCCTGTGCGTATCACTCGGCCATTGGGTTTGCGCGATATGCTGATGGTGGAATTGTTTGGCGACACGAATTCACTGGCTGTGCAAATCTTTTCACAGATCAGCGCTCGTTTTTCGGTGTTGACCGAGGCATGGTTGCCTGCGCCTGTATTGCATGGCATGGCCGATTTATATCGTCTGACTGGATTGAAAGCAGGGAAACCGGGCATTTTTGCCATCTGCAATGTTCAGGTGGAGTAAGGGGAAAGAAATGGTCAGGCATATCGTGATGTGGAAATTGAGAGACAAGGCCGAAAGCGCAGAAATCAAAGTGCGTCTGGAGGCGCTGGCAGGCAATATTCCCGGTTTGCTGAGTATTGAAGTCGGTATTGATTTTCTTGAGTCTGAACAGTCTGCCGATCTGGTTCTAATCGCAGAATTGGAAAATCGTCAGGCTCTTGAAGTATATCAGAATCATCCGGCACATCAGGCTGTCGTACCGCTGGTCAAAGCAGCTGCCATAGCCCGGACAGTGATCGATTACGATGCTTAGGATCAATCTGTAAGTAAATCATATCGCCACAGACCACTGCAATATCCAGGCAGGTTTAATGATTTTTTTGGCAACGATTGTACTGTGGTTTTGAAGGTAGAAAAAGCAGGGTGCAAAAAAATAAAACAATGATTGCCTTGGCCGCCAGTTTTAGCCGGATGATGCCCTCTTTATCTGTAGCTGAACGCGTGGCTGCCCCGATTGGGGAATGCACGTTGCCTTCCCATCTCCCCTTCCCATGGCGCGTGTGTTCCCCATCCAGCTTCCTGAATATGCATGCCAATACACGTTAGACTTCGGCGTGCGCTGACGACGGGTTCTGTTGCCATTTTATTCATCTTGTGACAAAGTCCCGCTTCCTATTTTTACCGGGTGGGATTTTCTGTATACATTGAGAGGAGAACAATAGTGAGTGATGCGATTCAAAAGGTTTTTGACCTTGTAAAAGAAAACGAGTGCGAATTTGTCGATGTTCGTTTTACGGACACCAAAGGCAAATGGCAGCATGTAACATTCCCGATCAGCGAGTTTAACGAAGATTGTTTTGAAGACGGTTTTGCCTTCGACGGTTCGTCCATTGCCGGTTGGTGTGATATTAATAACTCCGATATGGCGCTGATTCCAGATCCAGAAAGTGCCAATATCGATCCGTTCTTTGAAGCTTCCACGCTGGTGCTGGTGGCACAGGTGATCGATCCGATTTCCGGACAGGATTATAACCGTTGTCCGCGTCAGGTCGCCCAGCGCGCGCTTCAATACATTAATAGCGCAGGCATTGCAGATACCGTGTATTTCGGCCCTGAACTGGAATTCTTCGTTTTTGATGGCATGCGTTATAAAAATGAGATGGGCAGCTGTAGTTACGAAGTGGCTTCTGAAGAAGCAGCATGGAATTCCAATGAAACATTTGAAGGTGGCAATACCGGCCACCGTCCGGGTGTGAAGGGTGGTTATTTCCCTGTGCCGCCGGTTGATTCCCTGCATGAAATGCGTAACGACATGAGCCTGGTGATGACTGATCTGGGTATGCGGATGGAATGCCATCACCATGAAGTTGCCACTGCGGGTCAGTGCGAACTGGCCATGCGTTTCGGTCAGCTCATTGAGCAGGCAGATAAATGCCAGTGGTATAAATATGTGGTACACAATGTTGCTGATGCACATGGCAAAACTGCCACCTTCATGCCGAAACCGATTTTTAACGATAACGGTACCGCCATGCATGTTCACCAGTCTATCTGGAAAGACGGCGTTAACCTGTTCGCAGGCGATAAATATGCCAACCTGAGTCAGGAAGCGCTGTGGTATATTGGCGGCATCATCAAACATGCCCGCGCCCTTAATGCCTTCACCAACTCTTCCACTAATTCGTATAAGCGTCTGGTGCCGGGCTTTGAAGCGCCGGTGATGTTGGCTTATTCCAATCGTAACCGTTCGGCTTCCATTCGTATTCCGGTGGTGAACTCCGATCCGGCCCGTCGTATCGAAGTGCGTTTCCCGGATTCATCCGGTAATCCGTACCTGACCTTCACCGCCATGCTGATGGCCGGCCTTGACGGCATTGCCAACAAGATTGATCCGGGCGAAGCGGCTGATAAGAATCTATACGATCTGCCACCAGAAGAAGGAGCCAAGATCCCGACAGTATGCAGTAGTTTGGATCAGGCACTGGAATCACTCGATGCTGATCGCGACTTCCTTAAAGTCGGAGGTGTGATGGATGACGACATGATCGACGCTTACATCGCGTTGAAGATGGAAGAAGTCACCGAACTGCGTATGCGTCCGCATCCGATTGAAATGCAGATGTATTATTCCTGCTAATTCCTTGCGGAATCAGGTAAAAAGGCCGCCCGTTTGGGCGGCCTTTTTGTTTGCCCAGAGCGGTAGTGTATTACTGCCAGCCTGACCAGCTAACCCGGAAATGTGGATCATTGCTGAGGCTGATCCATCGCTGAAAATGATCCTGTTCCAGCAGTATCCAGGGACCGGGATGTTTGGAAAACAGTACATGATCGGTGATGGTGTGAACCAGCCAGCGCCGGTCACGGCCTTGCAGCCAGGCTGTCCCGAATGCTGAAATGGGGTGGATTTTTACATGTCTCTTTTGCATAACATTCATCCTGCATTGTGATATATATATCTATCGGTAGCAGTTAGTGCTGCTTGAACGCTTTTATATGTTCATCATCCGGATAGACTCATGCAATGGCTGAGATTGATCGACTGCTACAACTTTCTCCGTTGGCCCTGCATGCGACTGTGCGCCGGCTGATGTCGTTGTCGCCGTTTTTTACCATGTTAATGCGCAATGCCAGCGACGATGAATGTCAAACCCTGTTTGTCGGATCGGACAAAGCACTGTTGCCGGACGGCAGCGAGAACTGGGTGCCAACATGCAATAGCAATGATTTGACGATCTGTATGGCTCACCTGCGCCAATGCAAGCAGCGTGCCCATCGTCATCTGATCTGGTGGGAAATGGGTCTTTACGGCGATATGGATCAATCTTGCCGGGCCATTGCCGATCTGGCCGCCGGATTGTTATCTGAAGCATTGAGCATGGCGGAGCGACTGGTCGCGCCGCGCTACGGCCATCTGGAGGGCGGTTTGTTTTGCGTGATTGGTCTGGGCAAGCTGGGTGGGCGTGAATTGAATCTCGGTTCCGATGTCGATCCGCTGTTTGTCTGGCAGGGCGCTGGAACCACAGTCGGTGGGCGCAAATCGGTTTCAGCATCTGAATATTATGCTTATCTCTCGCGCATGCTGATTCGGCTGATGGGTGAGCACACGGGTGACGGTATTGTTTGGCCGGTCGATATGCGGCTCAGGCCCGGTGGCGATGGCGCCTCAATTGCCTTGAATCTCGATGCCACGCTCAGCCATTATCTCGAATACGGACAGACATGGGAGCGCGCCATGCTGGTCAAGGCACGGCCTGTAGCTGGTGATCTGGCGCTGGGGCGCGCTTTTATCGAAGGTGTCGCGCCGTTTATCTATCGCCGTTATCTCGATTTTACCACGGTGGCGGCGCTGGCGGATATGAAACAACGTATTGATGTTCAGGCAGGCCATAGCGGCATTGCGCCCGGTTTCGATGTCAAACGGGGCAGGGGGGGCATTCGCGAAATTGAATTTATTATCCAGTCTTTGCAATTGCTACATGGCGGCAGGCATTCGGAACTGCGCATGCAGCCGAGCATGCTGGCGATTGATGCGTTGCAGCAAGCGGGTGTCATCGGGGCGGATGATGTGGCGCAACTCAAGGCGGCATACCGTTTCTGGCGGCGCATCGAACATGCCATTCAGGCGCGGCGCGGCGAGCAGACACATAAATTGCCGGTGGATTACAACGACTATCTGCCTGCGGCGACCGGGTTGAACGATATCGAACAGCAGATGGTGGGTCATGCCTCCAACGTTGAGTCCGCATTTAATCAATTTGTCAAACCAGTGGGCGATCACATCCCCAATGAGCAGACATGGCTCGGCGGCAACAATGAAGAGCGGCTCCATGGCCTGCCTGAATCCGATCGGGGCCGTATGCACCTGGCGCTAAAGAATATCGACAACAGTTTATCGCGCGGCCTGTTGCCGGAACGTAGCCGGGCGCAGGTCGAGCGTATGCTGGCATGCGCCATGCCACGCTGGCTGGATGATGAAAACGGGGTAAGAGCGCTGGAGTCATTGGCGGAACTGATTCGCACCATTGCCGGACGTGCCACCTGGATTGATTTGATGGCCACCCATCAGGGTGCGCTGGACTGGCTGATCGGTGTGCTATCGGCCAGTCGCTATCTGGCCGATCATATCGTCAAAGACCCGTCATGGCTGGAATGGCCGCTGATGGTCGAGCATGCCGATAAGGATATGCGCGATGTTTGTGAGGCGCTGGCGACGTATAAAGGCTTCGATGATATGGAGAACGATGATGTCGAGCAGGCGCTGGCCTATATCGGGCGTTGGGTGGATCGAGGTCGGATCATCTCGGCCTTGGCGGTGGATGCGCATACGGCAGATGCCATGACCATTGGCGGCTGGCTGGCCGACCTGGCCGATGCCGCAACCCAGGCGGCGTTATGCCTCTGCCTGCGTCAGATGGAGTTGCCGGCTGATTTTCCGTTTGTGGCACTGGCTATGGGTAAGCACGGTTCGCGCGAAATGGGTTTAGTCTCCGATCTCGATATGGTGTTCGTGCTGGCGCATGGCGATCCGCGAGAAATGATAGGGAAGCGCAGTCTGGGCGAGCATGCCCAGCGCATTGGCCGGCGTATGATTCAATATCTGACCGGCAAGCCACCGTTCGGGGCCGGTTTTGAATTCGATGCACGCTTGCGCCCATCAGGTGTAAGCGGCGTGCTGGTCACCAGTTTGGCCGGTTTTCGGGATTATCAGTTGCATGAAGCGCAGACATGGGAACATCAGGCGCTGTGTCGTGCGCGTCCGGTTGCCGGGCCGATTGCAGATAGAGAAAGGGTTAATTCGGTGGTGAACGAAGTGCTTGGGCAGCAGCGTAATCATGCAATGCTGGCCGCAGATGTGGTAAGCATGCGCCAAAAAATGCTCGATCATCTGGCCAGCAAATCCGATGCGGTGATCAACCTGAAACAGGATGCCGGTGGTTTGGTGGATATCGAGTTTCTGGCTCAATTTGCGCGTCTGGTTTTCGGTAGTTGTTACCAAAGGACGGCTGATATTCTGTTGCACTTACCTGATCATGCACCGGCAGTATGGCGAGAACATGCTGAATTTATGGCCGAAACCTATCTGGATTACCGCCAGATGGAGAATGCACTGCGGGTGGAACTGTGGCGTTCCATCGGCGCACTGCCGAATGATCCTGAAGCGACAGAATGGGAGACCATGCGCCGCCATGTTTCGATTACTACGCCTGCTGCGCTACATGCCTGTATGCAGGTGGTACGCAGTCGGTTTAATGATTTGCTGGATGTGAACTGACCTCACCCCTCGCCAACAGCAGATTTTGAACCCCATGGCGATTCTGACATCCAGTGTTCAAGCTGATCATGAGGCATGGGTTTGCCCATGTAATAGCCTTGCGCCCGATCACACTCCAGCAGTTCCAGCCGACGCCATTCCGATGCTGATTCCACACCTTCTGCAATCACTTCAAAACCCAGGTAATGAGCCATCTGAATGA
>CAYUBK010000041.1:0-14595 GCA_964442955.1 uncultured Zetaproteobacteria bacterium
CAGGGCACCCTCTCTGGCTTCGCCATTCACCTTGTACCCCAGGGCACCCTCTCTGCCGTTTCCGGCATTCACCTTGTCCGGCAGATCTTTCAGATTTTCCAGTGAACCTGCATAGGTCAGCTTATCGAGATTCACGATTCTCACATCAGCGTCAGCCTTCAGCATATAGCGCACATAGTTGCAGCCAATGAATCCGGCCCCGCCAGTTACAAGTATGTTGTTTGGTTTATACTCAGCCATTTCTCTCTATCCTCAAATATTTCTGTAAACTAGCCACTTTACCCTAGGGTAACTTCTCTGCGCAAGCGCATTCACCTTCTTCCACGACAACACTGATTAAAACCTTTAAAATGGATATATCATGCCCTTGACTGTAATTCGTGCCCATTCGTCCCCCAGAGGATATTCTCTGCTGCAAGCAGCATTCACCTGATGTAATCAATGGCTAATTTTCTGTGCTTTTAATTCTCTCACAACTTCTCCCAATGAATCACGCCAGGGACGAATGTTAAAATCAAAAGCCTTTTCAAACTTGCTGCAATCCATCACTGAATTCGCAGGGCGCTTGGCCGGAGTCGGGTAATCAGAAGTGGTGATTGCATTCACCGAGGAAATATTCAACCCCATCTCCTGTTTGTCTGCTTCGGAAAATATCGCTTTGGCAAAATCATACCATGTTGTGGGCTCCGGCTGACAGAGGTGATATATACCCTGATTTCCATCACTCCATCCTGCTTCCAGCACGGCATAAATGGCGCGCGCCAGTTCGTTGGCCGAGGTCGGACAGCCGTATTGATCGGCCACAACACCCAATGTATCCCTCTCCGCCCCAAGGCGAAGCATCGTTTTGACAAAATTATTGCCATGCGCAGAAAACACCCAACTGGTACGCAGTATAATCCAACTGGAAGCATACTTCTCAACCGCGATCTCTCCGGCCAGCTTGCTGCTGCCGTAAACGCCCAGTGGTGCAAACGGATCACCCTCATTATAGGCGCCCTGTTTTCCGCCGTCGAACACATAATCGGTGGAAATATGAATAAGGGGAATAGCACTTTGCCGGCAAGCCCGCGCGAGATTAGCCGGACCATCCCTGTTCACGGCAAATGCAGCTTCAACATCCGATTCAGCTTTATCCACCGCAGTAAAAGCTGCTGCATTAATCACGGCATCGGGCTGAAATGATGCATAGCACTGCAACACATCATCCTGATCCGTAATATCAAGCTGATCATGAGCCACAGTCATCAATTCATAGCCATCACCTTGCCTGGTTAGTTCACGCCCCAGTTGACCATGTGCACCTGTAATCAACAACCTCATGGTAAACGATCTCTTTTGGCCTCTGAAAGTTTAGGCAGCCCCAAATCTTTTTCAGACAATAATGGAGACTCAATCGGCCAGTCAACTGCCAGATCAGGATCATCCCATGCTACACCTGCATCCGACTGGGGGTGATACAGTGCCGTGCATTTGTACTGAAAATCGGCGATGTCAGACAACACGCAGAACCCGTGTGCATAACCGGGCGGAATCCACAATTGTCGATGATTATCCTCGGACAATTCTACACCCACCCATTGACCGAAAGTGGCAGAATCAGGGTTCACATCGGCAGCCACATCAAAAACCGACCCCGTACCCGCTGACACCAGTTTTCCCTGTGGATTCTCAAGCTGAAAGTGCAAGCCGCGCAATACGCCCCTACCGGACCTGGAGTGATTATCCTGCACGAACTCCAGATTATTACCTGGTATACCCGCATCTTCATAGCGCTGCTTATGGAACGTTTCGAGAAAAAAACCACGTGCATCGCCAAACACTTTCGGTTCAATGATCAATACGCCGGGCAGCACCGTTTCAATTACGTTCATATTCTGCCCTCACCCAACCGGCGTAATAAATATTGTCCATATCCATTCTTGCTCAATGCCTGGGCCAACGCCTCCAGTTGCACATCAGAGATATAACCTTCCTCCCATGCAATCTCTTCAGGACAGGCGATTTTCAACCCCTGACGTTTCTCAATCACCTCCACATAACGCGAAGCATCCAGTAGCGATTCATGCGTGCCCGTATCCAGCCATGCTACACCGCGACCCAGCGTTTCCACATTCAACATATGGCGCGCCAGATAGTTTCGATTCACATCGGTAATCTCCAGCTCACCTCGCGGCGAAGGTTTCAGATTGGCGGCAATATCCACGACATCATTGTCATAAAAATAGAGTCCGGTCACAGCCCAGTTACTCTTGGGCACTTCCGGCTTTTCATCAATTGAAACGGCGCGATAACCGTTCTCAAATTCCACCACGCCATAACGCTCAGGATCTTGAACCCGATAGGCGAAAACCGTTGCCCCGGACTCCTGACCGGCAGCATGCTGTAACTGTTTCACCATACCTTGCCCGTAAAAAATATTATCGCCCAAAATCAGAGCAACCGGATCATCTCCGATAAACTCCCTGCCAATCGTAAAAGCCTGCGCCAGCCCATCCGGGCTGGGTTGTTCGGCATATGAGATGTTTAACCCCCATTTACTGCCATCGCCGAGCAAGCGTTTAAACATTGGCAAATCTGATGGCGTGGAGATAATCAAAATCTCGCGAATACCTGCCAACATCAGGGTAGACAAGGGATAGTAGATCATCGGTTTATCATACACTGGCATCAGCTGCTTACTCACGGATAATGTCAACGGGTGCAGACGCGTGCCGGAACCACCAGCCAAGATAATGCCTTTCATAAATCTAACCCTCTCTGTGATGAAAAAAACATCGGTTTGTGATGTCGTGCATCCTGCACTCCACCCCTTCGGGGCGTGCTAAAGCACGTCCAATTTGGCTGTCCTGCCAAATTGTCATACACTGGCATCAGCTGTTTTCTCACTGATAATGTAAGCGGATGCAGGCGTGTACCGGAACCACCGGCCAGGATAGTGCCTTTCATTTAAACTGTGCCTCCAATGGATGTTGTGGAATGTAAGGCTTGCTGTTGAGCGGATATAATCACGCCATGCTCCACCAGAAAACCCAGCACCTGTTTAACGCAACTCTCTAATGGTTGAGAACCCGTATATACAACGAGCTCAGCATTGGCAGGCTCCTCATATGGTGATGAAATACCTGTAAAATTCTGAATTTCCCCAGCCCGGGCTCTCGCATACAGGCCCTTCACATCCCTGTCCTCGCATTGTTCAACTGATGCCCGGCAATAAATTTCAATAAAATCACCATCTCCAGCCAATGCTCGCACCCTGTCCCGGTCTGCCCGGAACGGGGAAATAAACGCCGTCAATGCAATCACCCCCGCCTCAATAATCAGCTTCGACATTTCACCAATGCGACGAATATTTTCTACTCTGTCTTCATCCGAAAATCCCAGATCTGAGCACAGCCCATGTCTGACATTATCACCATCAAAAACAAACGTCCTTACACCCGAACTGTGAAGCTCCTCTTCAACGGCATGCGCCAATGTTGACTTACCTGCCCCTGAAAGACCGGTAAACCAGAGAATGACGCTGCGATGGCCGTTTTGAACTTCGCGGCGCTTGCGGGTCACAGTAGCCTGATGCCAAACCACATTACTGCTTTTTTCTTCGCTCATGCAGAACTCCTTAATCAAACTGCAAACCAATAATCAAGCCACTGATGCCCGGGGTAGTCCCCCTGTGCAAGCGCGTTCACTTTGTTACATGAATTCACACAATTCGCACCAATTCGTGAAATCAGTGGCTATAGCTTTTATCTTTTTCTACCCAAGAGTGTTTATATAGCTGTTAGCTAATACGCATTTTTTGAAAACAGTGTATAAACTGTTTTAATCAGTATGCGCACATCAAGCCAGATGGACCAGTTGTTAATATAAGTCAAATCATACTCAACCCGTTTTTCCATTTTTTCCAGCGTATCTGTTTCACCTCGAAACCCGTTCACCTGAGCCAACCCTGTGATGCCAGGCAAAATTCTATGTCTGGACATATAAGCATCAATTTTATGTGCATAATAATCATTATGCGCCGTAGCATGAGGCCTTGGCCCAACCAAAGACATATCACCCATAAGTACATTAAATAACTGGGGCAATTCATCCAGGCTACTACGCCGTAAAAACTTCCCGACAGGCGTTACTCGACAATCATTTTGGGTGGCTTGCGTGATAACGCCATCCGGCTCATCGTGAACCCGCATGCTACGAAACTTCATCACTCTGATGATTTTCCCATCCAACCCGTGCCGTTCCTGTTTAAAGAGAAGCGGGCCGGGAGAGCTCAATTTTACCGCCAATGCAATGACCAGCATGAACGGCGCCAACACAATCAGTGCAATCAGAGTCAATGATTTATCCATGAGCATTTTACTAACCCGAGCTCCCTCAACCAGAGGGCTCTCAGACAAATAGTATAGTGGCACGCCGGCAACTTCCCTGACGCTTGGACTGATCATATGCAAACCAAAAATATCCGGAGCCCAAACAATATCAACATTCAGGTCAATCAATTGCAACTGCAAATCACGCACCTGATGCGCAGTTTTCATTGGTAAGGCAAAATACACACGTCGAATCTGATATTTTTGAACCATACCACGCAATTCCCCCAGTTCTCCGAGTTTAGGCAACCCGCCAAGAAACCATTCTCCTCCATCATCCTTATCGGTGATAACCCCGACTATCTTTTGCGGCATCCACGGGTTTTTGTTGATATGATCAGCAAGATGTTTACCCATCTGACAATTTCCAACCAGTACGCTGGGAACTATCTCCTTATGACTCGCTTTATAAGCCCGAATCAAATTCTCCATTGCAATATGCAAGAAAACCTGCGCTACACCAGCAGCCACAAACCATGAAATGATAATTTGTCTGGAATACCCCCCACTGGTTTTCATGGCAAATGCCAAAAAAACCAACATAGCTACTACCTTTGTCCAGGCCCATAAAACGGCAACAGAACGTGTAACATGCCCTGGAAACCTGCGGTACAACCCTTCATTAGAATAGTTAACCCACATCAATACTGGCAACAATAGTGCAAGCGAATGATATATATCCAGGTTATTCAATCCCTTCAAATATAGAAAAAGGAATAACAGCCCTTCTACAACAACAATATCCAGTAGCAATTGCAATTTACACGAAACGGGAGAGGATGTTTGCAACATGCGTCTGGAGCGAACAAATGCTTTAGCGTCAGTAGAACCTGTTTCCGGTTTGGCAGCTGTGGCCTGGAATGTTTCAGCTCTAACGTCTTCCATGACTTTGAAGCAACCCTCCCTATAGGAATTCCTAATTCAAGCCTAGTATAGCACAAAATCACCAAATGCAAAGATCGACACAACACTTTCCTGTCATAAAACTACTGATAGCGTACGTCGCCATGAACCGAGCCGACCTGTTTCATCAGCAATTAAATAAACGCATCCTGATCCTGGATGGCGCTATGGGCACCATGATCCAGGCGTACGGACTGGAGGAAGCCGATTATCGGGGCGAGCGCTTTGCTAACTGGGACAGTGAACTCAAAGGTAATAACGATCTACTCTCGCTTACGCAGCCGCAAATCATCCGGGACATTCACACCGCCTACCTGGAAGCAGGGTCGGATATTGTGGAAACCAACACCTTTAACGCCAACTCCGTATCCATGGCCGATTATGGCATGGAATCACTGGTTTATGAACTGAATAAGGCAGGCGCGACCATTGCCCGCGAAGCATGTGCGTTGAACGATGCGGATCAACACCCGCGTTTTGTGGCTGGCGTACTGGGCCCTACTTCGCGTACCTGCTCGTTATCGCCGGATGTGAATGATCCGGGCTTCCGCAATATCACATTCGATGAGTTGGTCGAAACCTATACCGATGCCACACGCGGACTGATTGACGGCGGTGCGGATATTATTCTGATTGAAACGATCTTTGATACGCTCAATGCCAAAGCGGCTGTATTTGCTGTAAAGCAGTATTTCGAAAATACCGGTAATGAATTGCCGATTATGATCTCCGGCACCATCACCGACGCTTCCGGACGCACACTCTCCGGCCAGACTGCTACTGCCTTTTACAATGCGTTAGCTCATGCCAACCCGATCTCAGTCGGATTAAATTGCGCCCTCGGCGCTGGCGAACTGCGCCAATATATTGAAGAGTTATCCAGCACTGTATCCTGCGGCATTAATGCCCACCCCAATGCAGGACTACCCAATGCCTTCGGCGGCTATGATGAAACACCGGAAGATATGGCCGCCGAAATCAAAGAATGGGCTGAATCCGGCTTTCTGAACATTATTGGTGGCTGTTGTGGCACTGGCCCCGAGCATATCCGGGCCATGGCCAAAGCTGTCGCAGGTATCGCGCCCCGCCCTGTCCCCGAAGCCAATGTGATGTGCCGATTGTCCGGCCTTGAACCATTGCATATAGATAAAAACAGCCTGTTCGTCAATGTCGGCGAACGTGCCAATGTCACCGGCTCGGCCATATTCAAGCGGCTGATCCTGGCCGGCGATTATAATAAAGCACTCGATGTCTGCCGCAACCAGGTGGAAAACGGCGCGCAGATTATCGACATCAATATGGATGAAGCCATGCTCGACGGCAAACAGGCCATGGTCACCTTCCTGAATCTGATTGCCGCCGAGCCGGATATTTCACGCGTGCCGGTGATGATCGATTCCTCCAAATGGGATATTATCGAAGCGGGTCTGAAATGCATTCAGGGCAAGGGCGTGGTCAATTCCATTTCCATGAAAGAAGGTAAAGAGGCTTTCGTCCACCATGCCAGACTGCTGGCGAAATACGGTGCAGCCGTAGTGGTGATGGCCTTTGATGAGGATGGACAGGCCGACACCTATGAACGTAAAATAGAAATCTGCGCCAATTCCTATCGAATTCTGGTGGAAGAATGCGGCATTCCGCCCGAAGATATTATTTTCGATCCCAATATTTTCGCCATCGCCACCGGCATCGAAGAACACAATAATTATGCCGTCGATTTCATCAACGCCACCGGCTGGATCAAGCAAAACCTGCCGCACGCCATGATTTCCGGTGGTGTTTCCAATGTTTCTTTCTCCTTCCGTGGAAATAATCCGGTGCGCGAAGCTATTCATTCCGTATTCCTCTACCACGCCATCAAACAGGGCATGGACATGGGCATCGTCAATGCCGGGCAATTGGCCGTTTACGATGATCTGTCGGAAGAACTGCGCGAGCGCGTCGAAGATGTCGTGCTCAATCGTCGTGATGATGCCACCGAGCGCTTGCTCGATATTGCGGATAATTATCGCGGCGATGGCGTACAGGCTAAAAAAGCCGATGATGAATGGCGCAAGCTGCCGGTCGCCAAACGCCTTGAACATGCGCTGGTCAAAGGCATTGATACCTTTGTGGATGAAGATACCGAAGAAGCGCGTTTGTTATTTGATACGCCGATCGAAGTAATTGAAGGGCCACTGATGGATGGCATGAACGTGGTCGGCGATTTATTCGGCGACGGCAGGATGTTTCTGCCACAAGTGGTGAAATCCGCCCGCGTGATGAAAAAATCCGTAGCCTGGCTGATGCCTTATATCGAAGAGGGCAAGGCTGCCGGCGCCAACGCTTCCAACGGCAAAGTGCTGATGGCTACGGTCAAGGGCGATGTCCACGATATCGGTAAAAACATCGTCGGCGTGGTGCTCCAGTGCAACAACTTCGAGGTAATTGATCTCGGTGTCATGGTGCCTGCCGCCACGATTCTGGAAGAAGCGAAAAAACACGATGTCGATATTATCGGCCTGTCCGGCCTGATTACGCCGAGTCTGGACGAAATGGTACATATCGCCAAAGAGATGACGCGACTGGATTACCACCTGCCCATCATGCTGGGCGGGGCGACCACCTCCAAGGCGCACACCGCCGTGAAAATCGAGCCGGAATACGATGAGCCGGTGATCTGGGTCAAGGATGCATCGCGCGCAGTCGGCGTCGCCCAGAATCTTATTTCCGAACTCAATCGCGCCGAATTTGTGCAAAAAACACGCCAGGAATACAAAGGCGTGCGTGATCGTTATCTGGGACGCCAGCAGCAGATCGACTGGTTAAGTATTGCCGATGCGCGTGCCAACCGGGTCGAGATTGATACCGCCAATATTCCTCCTGCGCCACAACAACCGGGCATTACCGTACTGGATCATATCTCTCTTGCTGAAATCCGTGAGTATATCGACTGGACACCTTTCTTCGGCGCCTGGGAACTGAACGGTGCTTACCCTCGCATCCTGTCCGATCCACACAAAGGCAAAGAAGCGCAGAAGCTATTCGATGAAGCCAATACATGGCTGGATACGATCATTGCCAAAGAATGGTTTACTGCCCGCGCCACATTCGGACTGTTCCCGGCTCAGGCGACCGGTGATGACAGCATCATCGTCTATTCGGATGCAACACATCAGAATGAACTGACCCGCTTCCATTTCCTGCGTCAACAACAGGATAAAAAAGATGCACGCGCCAATCTGTGCCTGGCTGATTTTGTATCTGCCAAAGTACCCGATCATCTCGGCGCATTTACCGTCGGTATTTTCGGTGCAGAAGGGCGCGCCAAAGCCTTCGAAGCGAATCACGATGACTACAACGCTATTATGATCAAGGTATTGGCTGACCGGCTGGCCGAGGCGCTGGCTGAAATGTTGCACCACCAGGTTCGTACCCGTTACTGGGGTTACGATGCTGGTGAAGCATTAAACAATACCGACATGATCCGCGAAAAATATCAGGGTATCCGTCCTGCCGCCGGCTATCCGGCCTGTCCTGAACACACCGAGAAAGGCACGCTGTGGTCTATACTGGATGTGGAAAACAGCATTGGCATGACGCTGACCGAGTCTTACGCCATGCTGCCGACTGCTGCGGTATCCGGCCTGTATTTCGCCAGCTCTGAGGCCCGTTATTTCACCGTAGGTAAAATCAATCAGGATCAGGTGGCGGATTACGCCGCACGCAAGGGCATCAGCATGGATGAGGCCGAAAAATGGCTGGCTCCGAACCTGGGGTATTGAGTTGTCCCGGCTGTCCATAAACAGACCGGGATGAACATAAGAGCACTTATTTTCCGAACAGCCCTTTAACTGCGCCACTGGCAGCACCCGCCGCGCCACCTACAGCACCTCCGACACTGCCAACTGCACCCGTTGCGCCGCTTTTAAACATATCCGCCGACTTACCCAGATATTTTCCTACGCCCAGTTTAGCCACGGATCCTTTGACATTACCCAGCAGTTTGGAGGAAAGAATCTGCGCCACTTCAGCAGCAGTTGCACCGCCACTTTTTTTACCGATATCGGTCAGTTGAATTCTGGGTAAGCGCACCGTTTGTTCAGCATTACCGAGAACTGCAATCCTTACTTTCGCCTTGCTTCCCTCCACGACCAGTTTGCGGATAATCATTTTCAATGGCTCGCTTTTTTCGGAACTTCCGGCACCGCTACCACCGTCAGCGAGATTCTTTTTCAATATATCAACATTGGATGCGCCGGACTTGTTGATTTCATAAAAAACAGCAGGAGCGCTGATGATGACTTCATCAATAACTATCGGGTTCTGTCTGATGGTCGAAACATCAATTTTGGTACTGATATCGCCCAACTCAAAAATGTTTGTATCGGTAAACCCGGCAGGGTTCCCTACCTTTAAACCACGGATAGTGGCCTGGCCCGATTCGAGCTTTAATTTTACATCTGCTACGCTAACTTCTGTTTTCATTGCTTCGGAACCAAAACTCTGAATAGATTTTTTGACGATGCCATCCAGATTTGACCAGACAAATACCAGCATGCCAATCGCAATCACAGCCAGAGCTGCCACCCCAATCATAACCTTCCTCATCATTCATCTCCTGCCACGTTTGATAGCCTTCGCCAGACGTCAGCCAGGCTATCAAGCCCACGACATGGCATCAATCTTGATAATATCTTTCAAGGTTCGGCATAAAACAATAGCGTGACAGGTAAGGAGATCAATTTTGAAATATATTCAATGTCCGCATTGCGAAAAAAAGTATGCTACAAGTGAAAAATTGAGTGCTGCAGTCGGTAAAAAAATCCGCTGCAAACATTGCCAACAAATCTTTGAAATCATCATCAACGACGATCATATGCGTGGTGACCAGCAGGATATGCCACCAGCCTCCGATAAGGAAAATGCAACAATCGATTCTGAAAAAGCCCATGCAGCGACTGCTTCCAACGAATCAGTTCCGCCTGACGAAACCCCTGAAAAAGAAGAACTGCCTGATAGCGCCAACGAAAAACCGGAAGAAAACACAAGCCCTGCAAAAAAGAAATTTAATTTTCAATTGTTCATCAGCATTTTTCTCGGTATTGCGCTACTGGCAACGGTCACGGGCGCTTATCTGTTTTTTTACCATAATGAACTGTTTCATCCGTCACAACAACAAGACAAAAAACACATTATCCCGCAACAACTGGTAAAACCCATCAACATTACGTTCCAGAAACCAAAGCAAGCAACTGATTCAAAAAAAGTAGATACTGAACAAACAAAGCAGAAATCAATTCAGCCCGCCCCCCGCAGCAACAAGCCCAAATCATTGCTGGACGGGCCGGATAACCCTTCTCAGGTTTGTAAGGACAGCTCGGCAGACTACTGGTTTCGCACCCGCTTACTCGCCACCAGTCAGTTAGATACGACAACGTATCTGGAATTACTCAATCAGAACCTGGATCAAGCTGATGAAATACGGCGTTTATGCAAAGACAAGCGCCTGATTGGCCGCATTACGGAATCGGCCAGAACAGGACAAATTCCGCCATGGATAAAAACAGAAGTCACTTCTCGCAGTCAAAGCGCAACAGAGTAATAACAAACAGCTTAAAACACACCTGATGCATCAATGAAGCAATGCAATCATCCGTTGGCCGAGCCGAGTGGGATTATGTTCTACAGTCACACCAGCTTCTTCCAATGCTTTGAATTTTGCCTCTGCAGTGCCTTTTCCACCGGAAATAATGGCGCCGGCATGACCCATGCGTTTGCCTTTGGGGGCTGTAGCTCCGGCAATAAAAGCCACCACCGGTTTGGAAATATGCTGGTGAATATAATCCGCTGCATTCTCTTCGTCCGAACCGCCTATTTCGCCAATCATCACCACGCCTTCGGTCTTCCCGTCAGCCTCGAACAGTTTTAACGCATCAATGAAATTCAGTCCGTGAATCGGATCGCCGCCCATGCCAATGCAGGTTGATTGACCGAGACCGGTTTGGGTCAATTGTTCGACGGCTTCATAGGTCAGCGTACCGGAGCGTGAAATCACGCCGATGCGACCAGGCTTATGAATATGGCCGGGCATGATGCCAATTTTGGCTTCACCCGGCGTGATAATGCCGGGGCAGTTCGGGCCAATCAGGGTGCAGTCGATACCGGCGATCACCTTTTTGACGCGCAACATATCCTGCACCGGAATGCCTTCGGTGATGCAGGCGATCAAGCGAATACCGGCCTGAGCTGCTTCAATAATCGCAGCAGCAGCAAAACGCGGCGGCACAAAGATCACACTAGCTTCAGCTCCCTCCTGCGTCACAGCATCGGCGACTGCATCGAACACAGGCCGATCCAGATGCGTTTGGCCGCCTTTACCCGGCGTTACGCCGCCAACAAAGCAAGTGCCATATTCAATCATTTGTGACGAATGAAATGTCCCCTGCTTGCCGGTGAAGCCCTGACAAATCACACGGGTGTTTCGATCCAGAATAACGCTCATCTCGTACCTCCGTGTACTCGTCCCTGCGGGCGGCCTGTTGGCCGTGATTTATGCGGGCTTCTTAAGTCTATCGCGCATCGGGACAGCAATGCTTGCTCATGAAAAATTGTCATCTCCTACCTCCGGCGGCTGCTACTGCAAGCGTTGCTGCCTGATCCAGATCATCAGCCCAGCGCACATCCAGCCCGGCATCCCTGATGATCTTCCTTCCTTCAGCCTCATTAGTACCAACCAGTCGCATCACCACGGGAATACGCATCGGACTGGTCTTGATCGCTTCAAGCAGGCCGTTGGCAATAATATCGCACCGCACAATGCCACCGAAGATATTGACCAGCACCGCTTTCACATGAGCATCGGCAAACAATAGATGAAATGCTTCTGTCACTGCCTCAACCGTTACGCCACCGCCGACATCGAGGAAATTGGCTGGTTTATCGCCCTTGAGCTGAATAATATCCATCGTCGCCATGGCCAGCCCGGCGCCATTGACCATGCAACCGATATTGCCATCGAGCGCAATATAGTTCAGACCAAATTCAGACGCTTCGATTTCGCGCGGCTCTTCTTCATCCAGGTCACGCAGTTCGGCAACCTCCGGCTGGCGATAGATAGCATTATCATCCACCACAAATTTGGCATCCAGCGCCACCAGTTCCCCTTCAGCCGTGAGAATCAGCGGGTTTAACTCCAGCAACGCACCGTCTTTCTCACGGAACATTTTGTACAACTGATTGGTCAGAGCATGGAAATCTGCCTGCTTCGCATCCGACAAGCCGAGGAGACTCGCCATTTCATCGCTTTCCTGCTGGCTAACCACATCACCGGCAACCGGCACAGTCATAATCTGTTCAGGAGAATCTGCTGCAACCTGCTCGATATCCATGCCGCCGGCAGGGCTGGCTACAAAGGAAACACATTCCCGTTCCCGATCCACCAACAGACTCAGATAAAATTCCCGCGCAATATTAAGGCCCTGCTCAACATACAAACGATTTACCCGCTTGCCCGCTTCACCCGTCTGCTTCGTCACCAGAACCGTGCCCAGCAAACTCTCGGCAGCCTCTTGCACATCATCCAGAGAACGGCATAAACGAACCCCGCCAGCTTTACCACGACCACCAGCGTGAATCTGCGCTTTTACGACCCAGACTGAGCCGCCCAATAATTCGGCAGCAGCGACAGCATCTGCCACCGTCAAAGCCATCCGCCCCTGCGGAACCGATATGCCAAACGACGCCATCACGGCCTTGGCCTGATATTCATGAATATTCATCTCATCTCCCCACCACTATTCAAGTTAACGCGCATGGACTTTATCCACCCCATGCTATGAAACATTACCATGGAGTGGATAAAGTCCATGCAAACGCGTTGTTTGTTTCAAGTTAACCCGGGTTAAAAATGACCGAATGCATCCACCGTTTTGACCAGTTCTTTCACGGCCAGCATAGACTGATGTAAGGCGGCAGCTTCGTCATCGCTCAAATTCATTTCGATGATTGCTTCGACGCCATCGCGACCCAGTTTGCACGGCACACCCATGTAATAGCCATCGACGCCATATTCACCTTCCAGATATGCCGCACAGGGCAGAATGCGTTTTTTATCCTTGATGATCGCTTCGGCCATCTGCACAACCGATGCGCCGGGTGCATAAAATGCAGAACCGGTTTTCAATAATTCGACAATCTCGGCGCCGCCTTGCGCTGTGCGTTCGCAGATCGAATCAACTCGCTCCGCATCCATCAGCTCGGTGATTGGAATCCCAGCCACAGTCGAATAACGCGGTACGGGAACCATAGTGTCGCCATGGCCGCCCAGCACACATGCTGCTACATTTTCAATCGATACTTGCAACTCCTGGGCAATAAATGCGCGCATGCGGGCCGAATCCAGTACGCCGGCCATGCCGATCACCCGCTGTTTGGGGAAGCCTGAAACTTTCAAGGCCGTATATACCATGGCATCGAGTGGATTGGTCACCACCAGAATAATGCAGTTCGGAGAATGTTTGACGATACACAGGGTCACTTCAGAAACGATTTTTACATTGATATTGAGTAAATCATCGCGACTCATACCCGGTTTGCGGGCAATCCCTGCAGTGATAATCACCAGATCTGAGTCGGCTGTCTCGGCATAATCCTGTGTGCCATGCACCAGCGCATCAAAGCCCTGAATGGGTGAGGATTCAAACATATCCAGCGCCTTGCCCTGAGGCACCCCGTCCATCACATCAATCATCACAATATTGGCCAGTTCTTTCTGTGCGGCCAGAAATGCAGCGGTTGCGCCCACATTACCTGCCCCGACTACGGTTATTTTTTTCCGGTGAAATGCCGATTTACTGCTATCTGATGCTTCTGACCAACGCATACCTATCTCCTTTTTTCATTCAGATGTGCATGTAAATCTGCCGATGTTCATGCCGTTAGTCCAACGAAACAGGTATCCTTTCGATGCAGTCGTTGCACTTGCACAGAATCATACGGCACGTAATATCCCGCGCCGTACGCATTAACAGGTTTCGGGTGATATCAATATGAATAAAGTACAGGCATTGCCGGGAGTATTCCCACTGCATAAAGATCGCGACTTCCTGTCGGAAAGTGAATGGGTGATTTTCAAGCTGCTGTGTAAACCGGTTGAATCCTTCGCGGATGAAGACGCACAAGCGCTCTCTGAGGCCACCGGCAATCAGGTATCAAATGAGCGTTGCGATGAACTGATTCGTATGGTGCGTATTTCGCAATTACAGGGGTTAGGCAGCTGGATTGCACGCTTGCTGGCTGAGGCCGGGTTCAGCGATACCGACCTGCGCAATAAGGATGC
>CAYUBK010000042.1:0-14484 GCA_964442955.1 uncultured Zetaproteobacteria bacterium
ACTGGAATGAAATTGATGCCAAATTGCCTCACCGTAAAATCACCATCTATGGCCCGCCAACTTCTTCCGGTACGCGTGATGCATTCGAGGATATGATTCTCAAGCACATCACCAAGCATATCGATGCCTATACCAACCTGTATCATGCGGATAAAGTGAAGAACAAGAAGTATAAGAAGTTCCACGAAATCCGTCAGGACGGCGTTTATGTTCCATCCGGTGAAAATGACAATCTGATCGTTCAGAAGTTGACCAAAGATACTGCTGCACTGGGCATCTTCGGTTACAGCTATCTGGCTGAAAATACCGATAAAATCGGCGCTGCTACCGTCGAAGGTGTTGCTCCGGCTCCGGAAACTGTTCAGAACGGTTCCTATAAGCTGTCGCGTTCTTTGTACTTCTACATCAAACAGTCTCACATCAAGAAAGTGCCTGGTATGCTGGAATATGCCAACTTGTTCATGAGTGAGCAGATGATTGGTGATGAAGGCGAATGTGCAGACATCGGTCTGATTCCGTTGCCAAAATCGTTGCGTGATCACTATCGTGCCAACCTGAAAGAACTGACTCGTCTGAAAGCAGATGATCTGAAGAAAAAGCACTAAGCAAGACGCTTCACCTATAAGACTGGCCGGAGTACTCTCCGGCCAGTTTTTTTGTAACAGTTCAGCTCACCGCTGATTTGCCCGATAGCAGCGTTAAAAAATACTCACTTACACGAGTAAGCTACGTTTTTTCGCCTTGCTATCGAACAAATCAGCGGCAATCTGAACAGTTACGTTTTTAAAAAAATATAGTCAAAAGCTTTTATCACAGAGTACACAGAGTTTCACAGAGTAAAATGAATCAAAGTCTTTAAAGGGTTACTCTGTGAAACTCTGTGTGCTCCGTGGTGTAAGCTTGTGCATGCTGAAAAAATACATGGAGTTTAGAATTATCTGATGAGCACTGCTGATTTATTTTTATGGTTCTTTGGCGGATTGATCCCGCTGTCGGCGATGGCCTTCTGGTTGGCGCGAGGCAAGGCATTGTCGGCTGAGTCCAGCGGTAACCGTTTGCATTCTCGTCCCGGTTTCTACGGTCTGTATGGCGTGAGTTGGTTGGCCCTGCCGGCGCTGGCGGTATCGTTGCTGTTCAGCATCGCTCACCTGTTTGGCCTGTTTACCGTGCCGCCTACCATGCTATTGGCTACCGCCTTTGCGCTTGGTGGCGGCGGCTTGTGGTTTGCGTTGGGTCAAGTCCATGCGGATTTCCGTGCTCGTCAGGCTGTGGAAAAAGTCATGCGCGGCCTGTTATTCATTGCAGCTGCCATTTCGATTCTAACCACCGTTGGCATTGTGCTATCGGTGATTTTTGAGTCGATTCAGTTTTTCAAGGTGATTTCATTCTGGAACTTTATTACAGGCACTCAGTGGCAGCCTGATACTGCCTTTCTGATCGGGGCTGGGCGCGCCGATGAGGGCGTGGCAGAGCCGTTATTCGGCTCGGTACCGATTTTTGCCGGCACCTTTATGATTACCCTGATCGCCATGATGGTGGCTGTGCCGATCGGTTTGTTTGCGGCTATTTATATGTCGGAATATGCCAGCCATACGGCGCGTGGCCGCCTGAAACCCATGCTGGAGATTCTGGCTGGCATCCCGACTGTGGTATATGGCTTTTTCGCTGCGATTACCATTAGCCCGCTGGTCGTCGATATTGCTCATTCGGTAGGCTTGGAAGCCGATTATACCAATGCGCTGGCGCCGGGCTTGATTATGGGCGTGATGATTATTCCGTTTATTTCCTCCTTGTCCGATGATGTGATCCGCGCCGTACCCGAATCGCTGCGCGATGGCTCGTTGGCACTGGGCACCACCAAGGCCGAAACCATTCGCCATATTGTGTTGCCGGCCGCCATGCCCGGCATTGTTGCAGCCTGTTTGCTGGCTGTATCTCGTGCCATTGGTGAAACCATGATTGTGGTAATGGCGGCTGGTCTGCGCCCCAATCTGACTGCCAACCCGCTCGAAGGCATGACCACCGTTACGGTGAAAATCGTGGAAGCATTAACCGGCGATCAGGAGTTTGACTCAGCCTTTACCTTGTCGGCCTTTGCGCT
This sequence comes from uncultured Zetaproteobacteria bacterium, assembly GCA_964442955.1. Taxonomy (GTDB): domain Bacteria; phylum Pseudomonadota; class Zetaproteobacteria; order Mariprofundales; family Mariprofundaceae; genus Mariprofundus. The sequence goes on from CAYUBK010000042.1 coordinate 2,102, forward strand.
TGGGTTGGTGTTGCTGACGGCCACATTAATTCTCAATATTATTTCGACCATCGTGGTTCGGAAATTCAGGCAGCAGTATGAGTAGAGTAAGCGTATGAATAATAAGACAAATACGATTTTAAGCGGCGAAAAGAATCCGCGTCAGAAGCAGCGTGAACGGGCCGATACCCGCTTCCGTCTCTATGGTTTATGCGCGCTTGGGCTGGCCATGGCTTTTCTGGTATTCTTTTTTATCGATATTATTGGTCAGGCCGTGCCTGCATTTCATGTAACCCAGGTAAAGGTCACGGTTCATTATAATGAAGCTACCAAAACGAACTACAACAAAGCCGTTGATCACAAGCTGCGGCGCATAGTCAGCCGTGGCTGGTTGCGCTCCCTGCCTGCTCGCCTGAAGGCGCACCCTGACATGATCGGTACAAGTGCTGAACTATGGGTGCCGTCGGATAGTCGCGTGGATCAGTATATCAAAGGGCACGATGGCCACGGCCTGAAGTCGAAGTATCAGCGCCTTGTCGATACCATGCAGAAAGAAGGCCACGTACGTTTGGTACTCAATACCGGATTTTTCAGTTCCGGCGATTCCAAACTGCCTGAACAGGCCGGCATTCTGGCGGCGGCGGTCGGTTCGGTATTTACCTTGCTGCTGACCATGCTGGTGGCGGTGCCGATTGGCGTCATGACAGCGATTTATCTGGAAGAATTCGCCGCTGATAATCGCCTTACGCAATTGATTGAGGTAAATATCAATAATCTGGCCGCGATTCCATCGATTTTGTATGGCTTGTTGGGATTAGCCATTTTCATCAATTTTATGGGCGTACCCCGATCATCGGCCCTGGCAGGTGGCTTGACGCTGGCCTTGATGACGCTGCCAATCATTATAATCGCCACCCGCGCCGCCCTGCGCGCCGTACCCGAATCCATTCGTGAAGCGGCCTACGGTTTGGGCGCCTCCAGCCTGCAAACGGTGTGGCATCATGTCTTGCCACTGGCGCTACCCGGCATCTTGACCGGTTCAATTATTGGCTTGGCGCAAGCCATGGGTGAGACAGCGCCTTTGATTATTGTCGGTATGATGGCCTATATTCCTGAACCACCTACCTCGATTCTGGATGCGACGACGGTATTGCCAGCCCAGGTCTATACCTGGTCGACCGAATCGTTGCGTGGTTATGGCGAACGCACGGCGGCGGGTATTCTTGTCCTGCTGACGGTATTATTAAGCTTGAATGCGATTGCGGTGACGTTGCGAAACCGCATGCAACAAACCTGGTGAGGAAACATGAGTCCTGATACACAAGAGCAATTGAAGAATAAAATCACAGTTCGCGATTTGAAACTGTGGTATGGCGATTTTGAAGCCCTGCACGGTCTTGATCTGGATGTGTATGAGGGCAAGGTGACGGCATTTATCGGCCCGTCAGGTTGCGGTAAATCAACTTTCCTGCGCACCCTGAATCGTATGAATGATCGTATTCCCTCATGCCGGGTGGAGGGCGAAATCTTGCTCGAAGGTAATGATATTTATGCGCCAGAAGTCGACGTGGTGCAGTTACGCACCCATGTCGGTATGGTATTTCAGAAGCCGAATCCTTTCCCCAAAAGCATTTATGAGAACATCGCCTATGCGCCGCGCATTCACGGGCTGGTGAAAGATGGCCCGGAGATGGACGAGCTGGTCGAGACATCACTGAAAAAAGCCAGTATCTGGAATGAAGTGAAAGACAAGTTGCAACAACCGGGCACGGCACTGTCCGGCGGTCAGCAGCAGCGGCTTTGCATTGCGCGCACTATTGCGGTGCAACCGGATGTGATCCTGATGGATGAGCCTTGTTCTGCGCTCGATCCGATTGCGACCGCCAAGATCGAAGAATTGATGGATGAACTCAAACAGGAATACACCATTGTGATCGTTACCCATAATATGCAACAGGCGGCGCGCGTTTCCGACTATACCGCCTATTTCTATCTGGGCGATCTGATTGAATTCGCCGATACGCACACCATTTTCACTGCCCCGAGCCAGCAGAAAACTGAAGATTATATCACCGGCCGTTTCGGATAAGGAGATGTTAGCATGACTGAACATACGATTAAACGCTTTGAAGGCGAACTCCAGGAATTGAAAGAAAAAGTTCTGGCTATGGGAGGCATGGTTGAAAAGGCGACCAAGCGTTCCATGAATTCACTGATCAAGCATGATACCAAGCGGGCCCATAAAGTGATTGATCGGGACGTCAATATTAATGACCTCGAACTCGAAATTGACGATATGACGCGCACCATTCTTGCCTTGCGTCAGCCGGCAGCCAGTGATCTGCGCTTTGTTATGACGACGATTAAACTGGTCACTGACCTGGAGCGTATGGGTGATCTGGCAGAAGGCATAGCCGAGAAAATGCTGGAAACCAGAGAGCATCCGCTTATTCAGGTATCTTCCCTGCAGACGCTTTCTGAACTTGTCATGGGACAACTCAAAATGGCGCTGGATGCATTTGCCGATAATGATCTGGAAGCAGCCATGCAGTGCATCGAAGGCGATAAAAAAGTCAACGAGATGTACAAGGCGATGCAGCGCGAATACCTGACCTATATGATTGAAGACCCGCGCCAGATTACGGCAGGGCTGATCGCCTCCAATATTGCCAAAAATCTTGAACGTATTGGCGACCATGTCGTGAATGTGGCTGAAATGGTGGTTTACATGGTTAAAGGGCGTGATATCCGCCATACTGATCAGGAAACAGCAGCAGCCATGGTTGGCGTAGAAACAGAAAACAATTAATTTCTTTCGCTATTGCAGGTGACTTGATGCAAATCGTGCTTTAACATCCCTCCTTTACATGTTGAAGGAGGGGGGATGCTATGGTCATGAGAAGTTCAATTACCAGTATGTTTGCCGGCTCGCCGGTAAAGCCGCTGCAGAAGCATATGGAAAAGGCGTGTGCATGTGCTGCCTTGTTGCCGGATTTTTTTGCAGCGATCAGTGCAAACGATTTCAAATCAGCAAAATCTATCCAGGAATCCATTGCCAGCATGGAGTCCGAAGCTGACGACATCAAAATTCATTTGCGCATGCATCTGCCCAATAGCCTGTTCATGCCCATGCCACGCGAACAGGTGCTGGATATTGTTCGCCTACAGGACAAAATTGCCAACATTTCCGAGGATATTGCAGGCACCATGATTGGCAGGAAAATGCAGGTTCCTGATCCGCTTGTGGATGCTTTCAGTGCTTTTATCGAGCGTTCTGTTGCCACTGCCAACCAGGCAAAAACCGCGATCAACGAACTCGATGAGTTGATTGAGGCAGGTTTCAGGGGCAGGCAACTGGATGTCATCGACGGCATGATTGAAACCCTCGAACAACTTGAAAGTAAAACAGACAAGATGGAAAAGAAATTGCGCAAAGCCATGTTCGAAATCGAGCAGGAGTATCCACCGCTGGATATGATGTTTCTCTATCGCATGATTAACTGGATCGGAAAACTGGCTGACGTATCACATCAGGTCGGTGGCCGTATTCAATTGTTGATGGCGCGTTAGGAGTCGATCGCGATGGAGTCCATTCTCGTTCAACACGCCACCATTTATATTGGCCTGGCCGCCGTATTCGGTCTGTTCATGGCCTGGGGCATCGGTGCCAACGATGTCGCCAATGCCATGGGTACTTCGGTCGGTTCCAAAGCACTCTCCTTCAAACAGGCAGTGATGATTGCCGCTGTGTTTGAACTGGCCGGTGCAATACTGGCTGGTGGCGAAGTCACCAAAACGATTCGTAAAGGCATCATTGATGTCTCATCGCTCGGCAATACGCCAGAACTGCTGGTTTACGGTATGCTGGCTTCATTGCTGGCCGCTGGTATCTGGCTGTTGGTAGCCTCGAAGCAAGGCTGGCCTGTATCCACCACGCATTCCATTGTTGGTGCCATCGTCGGCTTTGGCGCGGTAGGCATAGGCATGGATGCAGTGCACTGGGGCAAAGTCGGTACTATCGCCGCCAGCTGGGTCACATCGCCATTGATGGCCGGCACAATGGCGTTCTTTTTATTTCGCAGTATTCAGAAGCTGATCATTAACACGGATGATCCGGTGGCAAGCGCAAAAAAATACGTGCCGTTCTACATCTTCATGGTCGGTTTTATTATTGCCATGGTGACGATGGTCAAGGGGCTAAAGCATGTTGGCGTGAGCCTCCCCTATGATCAAAGCGTACTGGTTGCTGTAGCAGTCGGTCTGCTTGTGATGCTGATTGGCAGCTTAATGATCAAGCGAATCAAGTATGATCCGAATGCAGACCGTGAATTTCATTTTGCCAATATGGAAAAAATATTCGGTGTTCTGATGATTTTTACCGCCATTGCCATTGCCTTTGCACACGGGTCCAATGATGTGGCCAATGCCATTGGTCCGGTTGCAGCGATTGTCAGCATCGTTGGCAGTGCCGGTGAAATTGCCAGCAAATCGGCTACGCCATTCTGGATTTTGCTGATTGGCGGCGGTGGAATCGTGTTTGGCTTGGTCACCTACGGTCACAAGGTCATCGCCACGGTCGGTTCCGGCATTACCGAGCTAACGCCTTCTCGCGGCTTTGCGGCCACGCTCGGCGCCGCTGTCACCATTGTACTGGCATCAGGGACAGGTCTGCCTATTTCCACAACGCATACCTTGGTCGGTGGTGTGCTCGGCGTGGGGCTTGCACGCGGTATTGGCGCGCTCAATGGCAATGTAATCAAAACGATTTTCATGTCGTGGATAGTGACGCTGCCTGCCGGCGCAGGTCTGTCGATCCTGTTTTTCTTTGTGCTGAAAGGCATTTTTACCTGATATGGAAATCACTCGCCTTGTGGCGGATGATGATCGCCTCCAAGGTTGCTAAAAATCTGGAACGTATCGGCGATCATGCCGGTAACCTGGTTGAAATGCTGGTCTATATGGTGAAATCTGGATTTGCGCCACAAAGGCCGCTAGGTGACTGTCGAAATCATCAGTCAGGAACTGGAAGTCGGTGCATTAACCATTTCAGACTGCCGGCGGTTAACGATAATACTGTTGCCCGTCTCCATTTTTGCCAGGTGTTTTACTTCGCTGGCGATTTCTGCAACGGCCACATATGATGCGTAGGCATTCACAGGGCATGGCACCACGGCCATGGATAAACTCATCAGTGAAAACTGCATGCTTTGACCTTGCCTGTCCTCGGCAATGATATAGCCGCGCTCGCGTTCATCGGCGTTATACATGAGCCCTGACTCGATACTGAACCGATCCAGTACAGCCTCTACTTTGTGCCGCCAGCCATCAGGATGGAATATCATTACGAAATCGTCGCCGCCAACATGGCCGATGAAATCGTGTGGCATCGCTGTTCCTTTGAGTATATTGGCTAGCAATTGGATCACGCGGTCGCCGCGCTCATAGCCATAATGATCATTAAACGCCTTGAAGTGATCAAGGTCGGCATAAACGAGCATAAATGGCGAGCCTTGTTGTAAGCGTATATCGATTTCACGATTGATACTGTTATTGCCGGGCAGCCTGGAGAGCGGGTTGGAATCAAATGCCAGTTCGATACGAATATCGGTCATACGCTTGAGCAGGGTAATCACTGACAATAAACCACAGTATTGCCCGTTTGTCGTCATAATGGCCGGTTCGAAAGCACACAATTCATCGCGCTCTGTCATGCCCCGGCTGATGACTTCGATATCCGATTGTAGATCAAAGATTAGCGGCTGTTCACCCATCAGGATTTCAACCGTTTTGCGGCTGTTGAGTTCATAGGAATATTTATGACCAAACACGGCCAGCGCCTTGCGGCGGGTAATCAGACCTACGGGTTTCAATAATGCATCAATGACTGGAATGGCCATGATGGTATCATCACGGCTGAAACGATATAGTACATCCACAGCCAGCGTGAGCAATTGCACCGGTTGCGGTGATTCAAGCTCAAAACGTGATGGATCGTTCTGTATCTGAGGTTGCGTTGGCATCAGTTGTTGCGTAGCGCTCATCATTGCATTGCTCCTGAATCAGCTTGTTGGTAGTCAGCCAGCAACGGCCACCTTTTGCGACGACAGTTTTTGATAACGCTTGCCAGTTCGCACATATAGGTGAGATCACCCATGCTGCCCGTATGGCGGATCAGGACATATGGGGATAATAAATCGAGGCTGTCCGTGTTTGCCCAGGCCGGGCAATTGCCTGGTATATCGATACCCAGATGAATACCCATGGCGGATAAACGCTGCGCCAGTAGATGAATTGCGGTGTCGTTGGCCAGGGTCGGGTATGCATGATCAGGCTGGCATAGCAGCACCAGTCGATCATGCAACATGGGGTGCTGATTCATGAAGTTGTGTAGTCCTGCTATGAGATCAAGTTTCATCAGCATTTGTGTAGGCATGGCTATAAACAAATAGCCCGGTTTTCGGCAGGCAAAGAATTGTCGTGCAGCATTGAGAATAAACAGCATTTGTGGCTGACGACCATCGATATTGAACCTGTCAGTTGCCCGGGGTTTGGCCAGATAAGCTGTGTTGTTGCATTCAAACAAGCCGTGTAGCGGATGCAGATCAACGGATAAACCGGTCACAGATGCAACAAGAGAATCGGCGCTGTGGCGTTGCATCGGCAAGGTGTATCTAACTGATGCATGAAATAGAATATCTCGGTTCAGCATGACGTTACCCCTGAAGTTGAATGAGTGTTGGCGCCTGTCAGCAATGATGGGTGACAACAAGCCATTGTTTCACTGCCCGGTGAAGCCACTTCAAAACTTACGGCACTTTCATGTCAGCAGCATGACAACGTGAATACGGCGAATGTCAGCTATTGGGTGGCGGGGAGTTCGGTTTGTCGATATAGCGTTGTCGGGTTTTATCCTTCAAACGGGTCAAATCCACGACTACTAAGGCATCGACGCAGTTGGCGAAATCCGGATCGATATTGAAGGCCAGAAAGCCGACGCCGTCGGGTTTGCATATTTCCGTATATTGTTTGTACAGGGTAGGAACCGAACAGCCCAAATGTTTCAAGCTGGCTTTGAGGTGCATAAAATCGGATTTGTAATCATGGCCGGAAAAATGCAGCGACATCTCCTGCTGTTTTCCTGCCGTCAACCGATATGGCATTTTAGCCTGGGCTTTATGCTGCCGGTCACCAAAATACAGTTGATAAAAATAGACAAGCATATCCTTGGCGGCAGCCGGGTAGCTGTCACTGATCGAAACCGGCCCGAACAAATAGCGATATTGCGAGTGGGAGCGTAAAAATGCGCCAATGCCAAACCATAAATAATCCAGACTGCGCCTGCCCCAATAGCGTGGCTGCACAAAGCTGCGACCAAGCTCCAGTCCGTGCGCCAGCATATCATCCATGCCATCAGTGAAATGAAACAGACTTTGCGAATAGCATTCGCCCGGGTTGCTGCCTGATGTCATGGTCTCTGCGATAGCGCAGATCCGATATGCACCGACAATTTCCAGTTCCGCCTCATCCCACAATACCAGTTGAAAGCAGTTGCGGTCATAGCTATCAACATCGCGGCGTAAACCCGAACCCTCGCCGGCAGCCCGGAATGCAATTTCACGCAAGCGCCCGATTTCGCGCATCAAACAACTATCAGGGCTAAACGGGGCGAGATAAATTTGTTTGCCATCTTGTGTTGCGCCGAGCAATTCACAGGCGCGTACTTCCTGACGTAATAACTGGCGTGGTTCCGGGTGGGCGATGGGGGCGCAGGTTTCATACATCGGGCTTTTGCGGTGGCCGATGCGATAGACATGTTTCTGGAACAATTTTACGCGCGCCCTGAGTGGCAGTTGCACCTTTTGATAACTCTCGAACGGAATAAGTTCACCGATATTGATGGCCACCGATTGCCTGGCCTGTTTGTGCATTTCCCGAATCAACCACAGGGTGGAAACCGGTTTGGCCAGCAGCGACAAGGCATAGAAAAACATCGAATTGCGACCATGAACGTGAACCGGCAACACCGGCGCACGCATGGCGGTGGCAATGCGCAAAAAGCCGCTGCTCCAGCGCCCGTCGCGAATGCCGGCAGGGCCTAAGCGCGAGACTTCGCCAGCCGGAAAGATAATCACCACGCCCTCGGATTCCAGATGTTGATAAACCGCTTTGATTTGATCGCGTGATGTTGTGCCATCCATATTATTCACCGGCAACAACAAGGTTTGCAATGGCTCGATATCGGCAAGCAATTGATTGGTCACCGCTTTGACGTCACTGCGCACCTGACTGACCAGTTTGAGCAACACGGCGGCATCCAGTGTGCCGATGGGGTGATTGGCAATGATGATCACACGGCCATGGGTGGGGATGCGCTCAATTTCCTGCGGACGAACGGTGTAGCTGAAATCAAAGTATGCCAATAGCTGATCGACAAAATCAATGCCATGCAAATGCGGATAACGTTGTTGAAAACTACGCTGCTCACGCTCATGAAACAGCATTTTAAGTGCTGCAACCATCGGGCGTCTGAATAACGGCGGTTGTTGCAGAATATGGGGAAAGCGTTGTTCGAGGATAGACTCAACATTCAGCATACATACTCCGGATGAATCATGCGTATCAACCCTGCTGGATTCAGACTCTGGCGTTTTGTTACGATTCTCTGGCCAGCAATGAATCGTCGTACCATTCGGTCATATGATCATACATTTCACCCTTAATAATATAATACGGCGACTTGTAATAAATCATCACATCATGGAACGGATCGGTCAGAATTTTGCAGAACCAGACCAGTCCGGACTGCACACCCATAATGAAAAACAGATGGATGGTTCGAAACAGCAGCGCCCCGACAGCCAGCGCCAGCCATAAGATAGAAAGATTATACAAAAACCCACGCGCCTGATCAGCCGCATCAAACACGCCAAACAACGACGGCTCACCATACAGCGCAATGGATACAGCAGCCCACAGGGTCAACAGCACCAGTTTGCGGAAAAGGTTATAGCCCACTTTGACACTTTCCTTGTATTCATGGCTGGCGGTATTGACTTCATCATAGGTTTTCGGTTCAAAGAAAAAATGACCAATCTGACGTAGTAACATGGCCACCACCCAGCCGAATAATACGGCCATCACCGGATCGATAAATATCCATACATAGCTAACGATAAAGCAGATGGAACTGGCCAGATGTAAAAACTGGTTGAAACGATTGTGGTGATAATAGCGGTGGTCATCCCAGCGCTGCTGACGAAGCTCTTCGATAAAGTTCATGATATCATGCCTCCTGATCCCGAATGTGTTGCAAGGCATTGTGTTCGGGCTGTGTGACAAGCCGGAGTCAGTTGCGGGACACAATGAAGACACTTGAGGGTTCGTTGCGCCACACATTTGTCATAGCGCTGTAAATTTGTTGACACAATGTATTCCTATCCTCCCCTCCAAAACCAACAGGAGGTGCAATATGCGCGAAGTTGTAGAAAAAACGATTCAGAATTATCTGGATGCAGTTGAACATAAATTTGGAAGAGACAGCCGTGAACGAACGATTGTCAAACACTTGGGGAGCACCAATTTTTTACTCAAGAAACACTCTGCGGAGCAGGGTCGCACAGTTCATATGGATGACCTGCAACTCATGGCTCGCCACCTCATGGCGAGCTAATCACAACCAGGTTTTCATTATGAATGCGCCCATGGACGGGCGCATCTTTTTTTGGATCTGCTTCAATAAGTACGTATGCCGATATCGAGTCCAGCGGTTACAAGCGCAATAACGGCTCGCCCATCCTGATACGTTTTCCTGCATTAATACCATCGCAAAAAGCATAATGCGATGTGGCAAACAGGATAATGGTGGAGCCATGCTGAAAATACCCCATTTCATCACCTTTCTTATAGCTGGCTTTGCAATGCAGGTGATTGCAGCCGCGACTGCGCAAATCCAAATCACCATCAAGACAATTGAGGTTCATGCTGGCGACCAGAATCGCAGCTACGGGAACCAGCGTGATGCTGCATTCGGGGTCGGAGGCATTGATGATTTCCAGTGGCAGGACAGCCCGTTCATTTTTACAGTATAATTTTTCAATACGTTTCAGGGCAATCGGATTCACATTCCAGGTATCGCCGGAGATATAGTTGATGTTATGCAGCCAGCAATCCACTGGCGCATGAAAGCGGTGGTACATGCTTGATTTCAAACGCAGGGTGACAAACACGCCGTCGCGATATTTTTCCTGCAAGGCTTTGTCCGGAATCAGGTCGCACAGATCATAGGGAAAACCTTTGGCCTGATAAACAGTGGTTCCGTCAATCCTGCCATGCGCGCCGATGATGGCATCGCACGGACTGACCACAATGGATGGTCGCTGATCAATCGGGCGCGCACCTGCCTTTAGTTCACGGATAAAACAATCATGCAGACTGGCAAATGATTGTGTTTTGGCTTCGGATAAATCCAGATCATCGGCAAACAACCGCCATAGCCAAATCGTGATGCGGGTGAGCAGCGGACTCTGAATGCGACTAAATCGACCCACCCACAAGGTCAACCAACGGCGCGGAATCCGGTTGGTCAGCAAAAAATTGAGTTGCTCCTGCTGCGTCAAACAAGCGATCAGTTTCATTACGAATCCGTTTTCTTTGCGTACTTTGCGCCTTTGCGTGCCATGCCTTTCAGATTCAAAGTCAAAAGCGATTCACGCAAAGCCGCAAAGTACGCAAAGGAAAAAATAACCTTTATGCTCAACTGGCATCATTCAAGCCCATATCCGATAAGAATTGATTCATAATCGGTTCGGCCTGATAGGCCTGACTTCGAAGCATGGCGTTTTGCTGCATCACGGAACGATTCGATCCATGGCCAATGAATTCGATAATCCGCGTGCTCATGCCTTCAATATCTTCCACCAGATAACCGCTGACGCCGTCTTCGATGATATCTTTCGGGCCTTTGCAGTTGTAGGCGATTACCGGCATACCGTAGGTGAATGCTTCCAGCACCACATTGCCGAAGGTGTCGAAGCGGGATGGGAAAACGAACATATCCAGCCCGGCATAGAGTGATTTCATGCGCGCTTTATCGACCCAGCCGAGGAATAGCGCATCGGGCAATGCTTCTTTCAATCCCGTTTCGGCTGGTCCTGTACCTGCAATAACCACCTTCACATCAGACATGGACTGGCGAATGCGGGCAATGATCTCGGGGAAATCGAACAATCCTTTTTCGCGACTGATGCGCCCGGCATAGAGCAAAACCGGCGTGTTAACCGTGGCATCAGGAAACAACTCGCTTTTGCTGATCGGCAGAATTTCAGGATCGCGTGGCTGGGTGTGGTGAGCGGTCAAAAATACATGATCTTCAGGCAGTTGCATCTGATGACCGGTCAGCCATTCGCGGTGTTCATTATTGAGCACGAATATGCCCGTGTACTGCTGGTAGAAAAAACGCAGCAGACGCCGAATGCGATCACGTTCGTGCTGCGTCAAATCGGTGTTATCTTTGATAAAATCGATCCAGTCGGTATGCATGAAAAAGTAGGCCGGCACATTGAACATATGTTTAATGAACAAGGATAACAGCGCCATCGGCCCTTCGGTCGAGCAGATGATCCGGTCATATCCGCCATCATAAAAAATACGTGCCACCTGCATGAAATCGGCAATGCGAAATTCCTGCTCGCCAAAATCCGCCACTGAGAAACTGGTTAACGGACGCACCACATGCAAATGCGCTTCAGGCTCGGCATCGGCATGGCAGATCAGGAAATCGACCGGCAGATCGGCGCGCTGGATTTCCCTGAGTTTGCCGCTCAATGAACTGGAAACGCCATTTTTATCGCGCAATGTATCGGTCAGATAGAGCGCCCGGCCCGGTTGCCTGTTGCTGCCGATATATGCGGCAAAATCATTCAGGAAACGGCGATTTTGATACAGCAATCGCGTACTGGCCAGACAAGTGCCAAGCAACACGATGCTGACCAGCACCGGAAACGACAGGCTGTCCAGCGCCTTGCTGACATTGATATTACTCAGGCCGGGACGTGCACTGGCGCTGCCGAACACCAACGCCGTCAACTGGCTTGGCACCTCGAATTTCCGGGCGATTTCGGCAGTGCAAAAACTGTCCAGCTTATTGTCGGCATCGACCAGCGAGGCCTTTTTCAAGCGGGTAATAATCAGCTTGTTCAAAGCCGAAAACAGTTCGGGAATGGCGTGATTGACGGTATTGATAAACGCTTCGGGGGATTGCTGCTTGCTGGCGGCAATTTGCTCCAGATAATCAATGCAAAAACGATAATCTTTTTTGGCACTCCATTTCACCAGCTTGCTAACTTTTTTGCCCTGCAAGGCATCATGGATGGCATCAAAGAATTTCTGCGTATTTTTATGCTTTT
>CAYUBK010000043.1:0-14354 GCA_964442955.1 uncultured Zetaproteobacteria bacterium
TCAGGTTAGATAAGCCGAAGAACACGCAATCAAATTGGTTACGTAAGTTTTTGGAGCCTCCTTTAATCACAGGTGAGTGTATACTTAGTTATCAGTTGCATCTAAAAAGGTAAATATAGATGCCTGTATGTACACTCATTTTTTTATCTAACTTATTGATAATTATTGAAACCTCATGTCTGGCATAATGAATGTTCTATAAGGTGGTATGTTGAAGGAGGGGCATAGCGCCAACTCATTGGTTATTCCTTCTGACTTTAAACTATTTTAACAGGAGCAATTATGGCAAACGTAGAAACTTTTTATGAAGTGATGCGCCGACAGGGAGTTACGCACTGCAGTTTCCTCAAGCATTGCAGTTTAGCAACAGCATCTCTGGGTTTAGCCCTGTGTTTGCATAGCAGATTGCACATGCAATGGAAACGAAACCAAGAATTACGGGGTTGTGGTTACACGGACTCGAGTGTGCTTGTTGCTCGGAATCTCGTGTCCGTCAAAACTGCCGGAACGCCGGAAAACCCGGGACAGGTGCTCGCCGCCTTGCAGGCAGGCTGATATGACAATGCACTCACTAGAGAGAGAGACGCTGCAAAAACGGATCAAAGAGGTTGAGAGCATCCTTCAGGCCTTTCGCAAGCATCAGGTAGATGCCGTCATTGGCGAGGCGGATGTTGCGGTACTCAAACTTGAAAAGGTGGAACGCACCCTGCATGAAAGTGAATCAGCGCTTATTGAGAGCGATATTAAATACAGCACCCTGTTTCACTCTGCGCTGGACAGTATCTTTGTGCATGATCTGGATGGTAATATCCTCGATATCAATAAAACAGCCATCAGCCAGTTCGGCTATTCTCTGGTTGAAGTGAGAAAGAAGAATATCCGCGATTTACATCCGGCCTCGACGCTGGATGTACAACGACGAGCCTTTGCGCAGGTCGAAGAGCAGAGTTATGTGCGTTATGAGATCGAATGTCTGACCAAGTCCGGCCAGTCATTCATCGGTGAAGTTTCAGCCAACTGTTTTATGCTGCATGGTGAGCTATGCGTGCAGGGCATTGTGCGTAATATCGATGATCGCAAACAAGCGGAAAAGACGATTCACATGCTCTCTTCCTCCATCAAGCAGGCCAGTGAAGCGATTATTATCACCGATACAGACGGAAGCATCGAATATATCAATCCGGCCTTTACCGAACTGACAGGGTATCAGCAGGACGAGGCCATCGGCCAGAACCCGCGCTTACTGAAAAGCGGTGAGCAGGATGAACGATTTTATAATGAGATGTGGGAGAAGCTCACACAAGGCAAAGCATGGCAGGGGCGGATCGTGGACAGGAAAAAAGACGGCAGTTCTTATCCGGCCCTGTTGACGGTCTCACCGATCAAGGATGAGTCTGGAGAGACGACGCACTATGTTGGCATCCAGCTAAACTTAATTGAACACGAAACGCTGGAAAGACAGCTCCATCAGGCTCAGAAGATGGAGGCGATCGGCACGCTGGTCGGCGGCATCGCGCACGATTTCAATAATATACTGGCAGGCATGACAGGCAACCTGTACCTGGCCAAAAAACGTGTGAAAGGCCTGCCGGAAGTCACCCTTAAACTCAACAGCGTTGAAGAGCTGGCTTTGCGCGCATCCGCCATGATCGGTCAGTTGCTGACATTCGCGCGCAAGGGGCAGGTTAGCATGCAGCCCATGCCGTTATCTCCCTTTATCAAGGAAACCATAAAGTTTCTGCGCACTGCTGTGCCTGAAAATATTGATATAAAGCAAAATATCTGTTCCGATCCGATATTGATTCTCGGAGACGGGACGCAACTTCATCAGGTCTTGATGAATCTGGTCAATAATGCCCGTGATGCGCTGGAAGGCAGGGATGACCCATCTATTGACATCAGTCTGGGGCTGTTTCAACCGGATGATGCGTTTATTGAAAAGCATGCATATTTCAAGCATGGTGATTATGCTCACTTGAGCGTGGCTGATAACGGCTGCGGCGTTCCCGAAACGCAGGTGGAGCATCTGTTTGAACCGTTCTTTACCACCAAGGAAGAGGGCAAGGGTACAGGGCTGGGTTTAGCAATGGTATTCGGAGCGGTGAAATCGCATCAGGGCTTTATCGAGGTGGACAGTAGCGAAGGGGTGGGTACGCGTTTCGATCTGTACCTGCCCATGTATCAGGCGCAGGCGGATGTGATCATTCCGAATGAGGAACAGCAAGTTGCAGAAGGTAATGGTGAATTGATTCTGCTGGTGGATGATCAGGAACAGATTATCCTGACCGGCAAGGAGGTGCTGGAGTCATTGGGTTATCGGGTGATTACAGCAATCAACGGCAAACAGGCAGTTGCTGTTTTCGAATCGCAACCGGGTGAAATCAAGCTGGTGATTCTGGATGTCATCATGCCGGAAATGGGAGGGCATGATGCCGCACAACGAATGCGCCAGATCAGCCCCAACGTCAACGTTATATTTTCCACAGGTTATGACAAGAGTACACAACAGGATTTGAAACATGAAAAAGTCCTGAGCAAACCATTCTCGATCATTGAGATGAGTCATTTGATCCAAGACAGGTTGAACGTCAAAAAAAAGAGCGTAGTGGGCAGGCCGCAAGCCGACATCGGTAATCAATCTGGCGGGTTAAAGTCCCGTACGGAAATGCCGGGGATGCAATTCGCAATTTCCGATCAAATAGCGAATTCAAACTGCTAACGGCATGAGCCTACCCAGCATTACTGGCCATCGTAATTGTCGTTAGGCGGCCAAGTTAATTGTCGATTTATACGGGAATCCACTTTCAGATATGGATTCCCGATATAATCTTCGGAGTGGAGGTGAATGTCGCTTGGCGACAGAGAATCTGCCTTGGGGCATGACGGGATTTTTAGCAGGGTACGGACACAAACCACCATTTTAATGCGATGGCCCTGACTCACAAACCCGGCGCGATTGTGTTGTCGATAGTTCGCCGTAGAGTGCCGCTGAACCTATTGCTGTGAACGGCACTGGCCGATAAAGGATTTTTCATGGATATCATTCAAGCGGTTATTCTGGGCATCATTGAGGGTGCCACTGAATTTCTGCCTATTTCTTCCACCGGCCATATGATTGTCGCCAGCCAGTGGCTGGGTTTGGCGCAAACAGACGGCAACAAGGCTTTTGAGGTGATTATCCAACTGGCTGCAATTCTGGCCGTGGTCGCCAACTATCGTGACCGATTCGTACTGACTCAGGCCAATCTGAACTTGTGGAAAAAGGTAGTTCTGGCCTTTATCCCGATCGGGGCGGTCGGATTTTTATTTCATAAACAGATCAAGGCCATGTTCACTGTCGATATCGTTGCCATCATGTTTATTGTCGGCGGCCTCATTTTTTTGATTATCGAGTATTTTCAAAAGAATAAGACACAGCCCGTACAGCGACTGGAAGATATGTCCTATCAACAAGCCGGCTGGATTGGTTTTGCCCAGATATTTGCCCTGATCCCCGGCACCAGTCGGGCTGGCGCATCCATCGTCGGCGCATTGCTGGTCGGTTTAAGCCGCAAGGCCAGCGCCGAGTTTTCCTTTCTGCTGGCCCTGCCGGTGATGCTGGCGGCCAGCGGATTTGATTTATTAAAACATTATCAGGATTTCACCGGCGCGAACCTGCTGGCGCTGGTTGCAGGCTTCATCGTCGCCTTTGTTTCGGCGTGGCTGGTGATGCGCTTGTTCATCCATTTTCTGGAACGCTTTACCTTTGTCGCCTTCGGCGTCTACCGCATTTTGTTTGGTGGGCTGTTGTTATGGGTGATCTGATGGGGGGCGCTGTGAATACACATTGGGTTTGGTCCGGCATTGATCCGGTAGCACTACAAATCGGGCCGCTGGCCATTCATTGGTATGGGTTAATGTACATCGCCGGCTTTTTCGGCACCTGGTATCTGGTGCGCTGGCAATTGCAGCAGGATGGCATGTGGGAAACTGCGATTTCGCGGGATGCCTACGAAGGCTTGTTTACCACATTGATTCTCGGCGTCGTGCTGGGTGGCCGCATTGGCTATGTGCTGTTTTATAATTTTTCCTACTATCTGGGCCACCCGATTGAAATCCTGTATATCTGGCAGGGCGGCATGTCGTTTCATGGCGGGTTGGTGGGGCCGATTATTGCCGGTTGGTTTTATTGCCGTAAACATAATCTGCCGTTTCTCGGTCTGGCCGACCGCTTTTTTACTGTCGCGCCGATTGGCCTGATGTTTGGCCGTATCGGTAATTTTATTAATGGGGAGCTATGGGGACGCGTATCTGATGTGCCGTGGGCCATCATCTTCCCGCATGCAGGCCCTGAGCCGCGCCATCCCAGCCAGTTATACGAGATGACGCTGGAGGGGGTTGTCCTGTTTGCCGTACTGTGGTCGTTGCGCAAAAAAACATGGCCGGGCGGTGCGCGGGTGGCGGTGTTTCTGATCGGTTATGCGATTGCCCGAATCATCTGTGAAAATTTCAGGCAACCCGATGCCCAACTCGGCTTTCTGTTCGGGCCTGTCACCATGGGCATGTTGCTCTCTTCTACCATGGTGGCGGCAGGCGTGATCTGGCTGTTTATATTATTCAAAAGCAGGCGATAACCTGCATCAGGCGCTCAGTTTTGCTTCAATCTCCGCAACCTGCCCTTCTTCGTGACTGACTCGACCCAGATTAAAGGCAAAGGGCCAGAAACAGGCTTCGCGAACGAAATAGGCGTGATTATCCAAATAGTGTACATGAATACCGCGTGTTGTGTTTTCAACGGCAAAGGCGCTGATTCGTGAAAATGCTTCTGATATTTTTCGGGCTCTTCCTGCATCCATGGCTCACCTCCGGAATATCGAACACTTTCAATTACTATCGCCATGGCTTCCGGCGACTTGAGCGATCGTTACAGAGCAGAAAGCAAGAAGAGTGCCGGATTAAAAATGATATTTGATGGCGGCCGTATAGGTGTTGGCTTCCAGTCCTTTGTAATTAGTATTGATGGTGGCGGCCGTGTTATCCGGCTTGCCAAGCATATGGGTGAATTCCGCATCAATAGAGTAATCATCGGTCACCTGATAATTAAAGCCGGCGCCAAAGGCGTAACTGATTCGATTTTTGCTCTGTTTGGCTCCGGCGGGTGCCTGATAGGTGCCGTGCACCACGGCGAATCCGGCCAGTGCGTATGCCGTGAGTTCTTCGGTTAAGGCAATCTGCGGTTTGATATAATGCGCTACGAAATCCATGCGTTGCTTCGGCTGAGGCACAACCGCATCACCATCGCCACTGCTGGCCGTACCGCCGAGGCGAATCTCTGCACTGAAATATTCATTAAAATGATGGCCGAAAATCGCATAGCCGCCGAACACGGTATCGTGATTGATGCCGTTACTGAGGCTGAATGCGCCCAGCCCTGCACCGACATAATGTTCGCCTGCCGCCATGGCAGGGCTGGAAAAACCCAGTATCAGTATCGTGATAAGTGTTTTGATTTGCTTGCGCATCATGTTTCTCCGTTGTTTGATGGGGCGGCATAATAGCCATATATGGTCAGGAAAAAACCTTTGCCTTCCGCAGGGCATGCCCTATGTGTCTGATTTACACATACAACAACCCGATATGCAATTCTGGCAAGCGCCTGCATGCGCAGCTAGGTTTGCCGTCCGATTTTTCGAGGGAGTTACCGTGCTAACGTTTCAGGATTTGATTCTTACATTACAACAGTTTTGGGCCAAACGCGGTTGCGTGGTGCAGCAGCCCTATGATTCATCGATGGGCGCAGGCACGTTTCATCCGGCCACCTTTTTGCGCGTGCTCGATGATAAAGACTGGAGTACAGCCTATGTGCAACCCTGCCGCCGCCCGACTGACGGTCGTTATGGCGAAAACCCGAATCGTTTGCAACACTATTACCAGTTTCAGGTGATTCTCAAACCAGCGCCGGAGAATATCCTCGAACTCTATCTCGATTCGCTGCGCACCATAGGCATTGATCCGGAAGTGCATGATATTCGTTTTGTTGAAGATGACTGGGAATCGCCGACGCTGGGTGCATGGGGCCTTGGCTGGGAAGTGTGGCTCAATGGCATGGAAATCACCCAGTTCACCTATTTCCAGCAGGTCGGCAGCGTGGAACTTAGCCGAACCCCCGGTGAAATCACCTACGGGCTGGAACGGCTGGCCATGTATATTCAGGGCGTAGAAAATGTATTCGATCTGGTCTGGGTGGAAGCCGAAGACGGCAAACAGGTGAAATACGGCGAGGTGTTCCATCGCAATGAGGTGGAATTTTCTACCTATAATTTTGAAGTCGCGGATAGCAGCTGGTTGCATGAACAATTCGACCACGCCGAGGGCGAGTGCAAGCGCTTAACAGAAAAGGACCTGATTTTGCCAGCGTACGAGGAAGTGATGAAAGCATCGCATGCATTCAACCTGCTGGATGCGCGCGGCGCAATTTCCGTCGCCGAGCGACAGCGCTTTATTGGCCGGGTAAGAGGATTGGCGCGCACCGTTTCGCGTGCATACGCAGGGGTTGAGGCATGAGCGAAATGAACCCATTATTGATCGAAATTGGAACTGAAGAAATTCCGGCAGGCGTAGCACCAAGCATGGGCGCTGCCCTGAAAGCTGCGCTGGAAAAATTATTGACAGATGCCGATGTGGCTCCCGAAGCCATTCGGCTCGGCGTGTCGCCGCGTCGTTTGTTATTGCATGCGCCAGCCAGCCCTGTAATGCAGGCGGATCGGGAGGAAACGATTTGGGGGCCGCCGGAACGCGTGGCCTTTGTCGATGGCAAACCCACCGGTGCCGCACACGGTTTTGCCAAAAAGTCCGGCCTATCGCTGGATGAATTTGAACTGGCCGACAAGGGCGATGGCAAGGGTAACTATATGAAAGCTGTGCGTACCGTCGCAGGGCTTCCGGTCTCCGAAATTATTGCCGAAGCCATGCCGACAATACTGCGCAAACTGCCCAGCCCGAAACAGATGCAATGGCAGGATGGTTCGGCCCGCGCTGATGCGTTTATTCGCCCGATTCGCTGGATGGTGGCGCGGCTTGGCGATACCGTCATTGATTTCAGCTTTGCCGATGTCAAAACAGGTACAATCAGTCGCGGCCATCGCGTACATGGTTGCGCAGGCGAGATGGATGTGAACGACCCGTTCGGCTGGCTGGAATCGCAATATGTACGAGCAGATCGTGAGGCACGCAAAGCGCTGATTGCCGAGCAGCTTGCCGAAGTGGCAAACGAAGAGAACGTCACCCTGGTGGCAGATGACGCCTTGCTGGAAGAAGTAACCGATCTGGTTGAATGGCCGCAGGCTATTGCGGCGCGGTATAAAGCAGATTTCCTGCGTCTGCCGGCAGAGGTGAGCCGGATCGAATTAAAGCATCACCAGCGCTGTTTTTCCGCCCATGATCCAGATGGCAACGTCAGTCCGGTCTTTTTCACCGTGGCCAATATTGCCTCGAAAAATCCGGCTGCCGTGGCGCATGGCAATGAACGCGTGGTCAACGCACGCCTTGCCGATGCAGCTTTCTATTTTGACCGCGATCCGCAACAGTCGCTCGATGCGCGGGTTGAAAAACTCTCCGAAATCGTCTTTCAGGATGGCCTTGGTATGGTCGGCGATCAGGTGCGCCGCATGCGCGCCTTTGTGCTCGATAATGCCAAAGCGCTCGGTGTCGATGCCAATGATGCCCAGCGCGCAGCGCTGCTGAGTAAGTCCGATCTGACCACCGGTCTGGTGGGTGAATTCCCTGAATTGCAAGGCTACATGGGCGGTATTTATGCCCGCATGGATGGAGAGACCGATGCCGTAGCTGCTGGCATTGAGCATCACTATGCCCCGGCTGGAGCCGACGATGATTTGCCTGAAAATCGCATCGCGCGCGCTATCGGTATTATTGAACGTATCGATAAACTGCTAGGCTATTTCCACCTTGGTCGCATCCCGACGGCCAGCGCCGATCCGTTCGGTCTGCGCCGCGCTGCAATAGGACTGATTCGCCTGTTGGCAGATACGAAGCAGCCGATTGATATGACGCTTCAGAAAGTAATAGATGAAGCGGCCAAACAATGGAATCAGCAGCGTGTCACCATCGCCATTGCCGATGAGACCAAAGAGAACGTATATGCCTTTGTGATCGAACGTTTGCTGGGGCTGAGCGCTAATCTGGAATTCTCCAGAACCGCCATCGACGCCGCCGTCAACTCTTCTGAAACGCGACCATTGTACCGTGAAGCGCTGATTGCCCGTCACCTGACAGGTTTTGAAAGCTCGGATGAAGGACAAGCCATTGCCGCCGCCAACAAGCGCATCGCCAATATACTGAAAAAAGCAAATGGCATCCCGAATGCAGTGGATACCGCCCTGTTCAGCGAAGCCGCTGAAACCGCGCTCTATGATGGCCTCGTTAAAGCCGAAGCGGATTTTCAGGCTGCCGTATCGACAGCCGACTTCGACGCCAGTATTGCACCCGCATTAAGCGTACTCGCGCAACTCAGATCGCCGGTGGATAGCTTCTTCGATGACGTGATGGTGATGGCCGATGATGTAGCCGTGCGCGGCAACCGTCTGGCTCTGCTAGCCCGCTTGCGCGCTCTGTTCCTGAATCTGGCGGATGTGTCACGATTGTAATTCCACAGCTTTGGCTATATACTATTGCAATATACATGCGGTAATTTATTATTAGGCGTAAGAATTAAGCGAGGTAATATCTATGGCTATTGGATCTGTTTTTGTAAATAACCGAACACAGGCAGTCCGCTTGCCTGCCGACACACGCTTTCCGGACACGATTAAAAAAGTGGTGGTGCGCGTGGTGGGGCAAGATCGAGTCCTGTCACCCGTCCATAAAAGCTGGGACAGTTTTTTTCTTTCTGATGAAAGTGTTAGCGATGACTTTATGGAACAGCGTGCTTCACAAGAACAATCGGAACGAGAATCGTTTTAATGCTCAAATACATGCTTGATACCAATATTGTTATTTATGTAATCAAGCGCCGCCCGGCTGCCTTGCTGGATATCTTCAACGAGCATGTTGGGCATATGTGTATTAGCTCTATTACGCTTGCGGAACTATTGCATGGTGCCGAGAAAAGTGAGCGGCAAGAGCATAATATGAATCAGGTTGAGGACTTTATTTCACGACTGGAAGTACTTACCTACGATGAAAAATCAGCAGCTCATTATGGTAATATTCGCGCGGATTTAGAACGAAAGGGTAAAACGATTGGTGTGAATGACCTTCACATTGCCGGACACGCTCGTAGTGAAGGCCTCATATTGGTCACCAACAACGAAAAAGAGTTTAACCGCGTGGCCGGATTACGCATTGAAAACTGGGCATGTTGATTTTTAAATCAGGTCGCAGGAAGATCGGAAACACATGCTCAGTTGACACAAAACTGAAGGCTGAGCCTTGACGTTTTTTTGCTTTTACATCAAAGTTAAACTTTAAGGTTGAATATGGGGTGCGCCATGCAGGTAAATGCGAAAGAGTTACGGCAACATTTACGCGAATATCTGGATCGCGCATCGCGCGGACAAACGCTGGATATCAGCATGCGGGGCAAGCCCGTGGCAAGACTCACACGAATTGAATCACATACAAAACCTGAACAGGACCACCTCTTCGGCATCTGGTCTGATATTGATGGCATAGATGTGAACGCGCACATACGGGACATGCGGCAAGGCCGCCAGTTTTAATGCCTGATCGTATCCTGATTGATACGGATGTGATTATCTGGCACATGCGGGGCAATGAAAATGCCCGCACTGCCATCTATCAAATTGAAAACCCGGCCATCTCAATCATCACCCAGATGGAACTGGTGCAGGGTCTGCGCAATAAACAGGAGCAGGTGCTGCTACACCGCTTTCTGGAGCAGCTTGGTTTTGATGTGATACCTGTCAGTGATGTGATCAGCCATCGTGCCTTGTTTCTCATGGAGGAGTGGCGCTTGAGCCATCAAATGCTGATGGCCGATGCCTTGATTGCGGTAACGGCTATTGGGCATGGCATGCCCCTGCTGACCGGCAATGAAAAGCACTACCGCTTTTTGAGGATGTTAACCATAGAAGGCTTTAAGCCATGAATTCACGGACTAAATCTAAGTCCGTATCTTTAAAGGTTAGCGTACCCTTTTTTCAATGGGTGCTGGGCAGAGAAGGAGACTGCGATGATTGATTTTAATCTGGATATGGAACACCGCATTTTAACAATCTGCCCGAAAGGCCCTTTAAGCGAACAGGATTTTAACGCTGTGACTGCTACAGTGAATCCGTTCATCGAACAAAAGGGGGATTTGGCCGGCGTGATTATTCATGCCAAATCGTTTCCCGGCTGGGATAACTTTGCCGGCATGCTCAGTCATTTTCGTTTTGTGCGCGATCATCATCAGCATATCAAAAAACTCGCCGTGGTTTCAGATTCCGCCGTTTTAACGATCTTCCCGAGCATCTCTGCGCATTTTATCAGCGCTGAACTCAAACACTTCCATTTCAATCAGTACAATGACGCACTGTCTTGGGTGCAGGTAGAAGGCAAGAACGTATGAATATGCATCATTCCGATAATTATCGCGAGCAGGCATTGAAATTATTCCCGTGGGTTTGTGGACGCTGCGGTCGCGATTTTTCCGGCAAGCAGCTGCGCGAACTTACCGTACACCACAAGGATCATAATCACAGCAATAACCCACCCGATGGCAGCAACTGGGAATTACTCTGCATCTATTGTCATGACAATGAACATCAGCGCTATATGGAGGCCGATGCGCAGGGTGATATCAAGCGCGAAAATGAACCTGCGACGACCTTCAAAGGTTTGGCCGGACTTAAGGATTTATTGAAAGAGATGGATCAGTAAAAGCGCTGAATGATATCAGCCAGCGTACTGTGACATTTTGGACAAAGGCATGGCTCGCGCTCATCCAGCCTGAATGTCGTTTTGCATGCGCGGCAACGGTAAAGGATTTCCATCGAGACTATTCGGGTGACTGCCCGGGTGCGTCCGGGCCAAGCAGGATAGCCAGCCAATGCGTCTGTTCGCCTGATTCCAGTGCCAGTTTGATAATCATGGTTAGCGGCACCGACAACAGCATGCCGACCGGCCCCAGCACCCAGCCCCAGAATACCAACGAGAGAAATACGACCAGTGTGGACAGCCCCACCCCTTTCCCCATAAATTTCGGTTCAACCACATTGCCCATCACCACATTGGCAATCACGTAACCTGCACCGGCCATCAGTGCTTCACCGCCGCCGAGTTGCACCAGCGCCAGCAATATCGCGGGAACAGATGCAATGATGGAACCGATATTGGGCACGAAATTAAACAGAAAAGCCACTAAACCCCACAAGACCGGATAGTCAACGCCAATCACGGCCAGCCAGATGGCGATAAATAAGCCGGTGGCCAGACTGATCCAGCTTTTGATAGAAAAATATGCCCCGACACTGGCCACAAAGGTTTCAAATCCTTGCATAGACGGCGCGTGTTTCCCCATAGCATGCCATTTATGCGGCAGTGCCGCCGCTTCAATGAGTAGAAAGATCACAGTCAGGAGAATCAGGAAGGTGTTGGTGAGCGCATTGCCAAGCCCTGCCAGCAGCTTGCCTGCCATACCCATGGCCGCGGATGGATCAAGTGTATCCAGTGCCGATTGTGATGAAACAGAGATGCCCATGCCTGTAAGCCAGTTCAGAGCGCCGCCGGTCAATGCTTTCAGGCGCTCCTGATAGCCTGGCAGATTGTGAGAAAAATCAGCAACGGACGATCCTACAAAAACGCCGATCAGCAATCCGATGAGCACAATGACCAGTGCAATGATCAGAACTGCCACCGAGCCGGAAATATTTCTGGCCGTCAGCCAGTTGAGTGGAGGCAGGCACAAAATGGCGATAAATGCAGCCAGTAAAAAAGGAACCAGCAATGATGCGGCGGCCTGCATGCCTGCCACGACAACCACAAACGCGGCTGCGCCTAGCAGGAAATTGCTGTTACCCGGATGAGCCATCTATTCGAATGCGCTCAATCGCGGATCGTCAATATCGAAGGCGGTTTCGCCGCTGGCAAACATCAGTTTGATATATGGCACGCAGCCGCCGCATTCAACGCCGCAACGGGTCGTCATCTGGGCATCTTCAAAATTCTCGAACACTTTGAGTTGCTCGAATGTTTTACCAATGCATTCGCAGCGATTGACCTGCTCTTCATCCATGCTGCTTCCCCTTTGATTTGAGCATCGGATACTGGCCGATTTCACTGCTAAACGGCAAGCGCAGCATGAAGCCAATCTTGTGGGTGGGTGCCGGTTGCAAATGCTCCAGCCCAATAACCATTTCCGTATGCCCCAGCTCCGGCTGCTCGCGCCATGTGCCGAATAAACGGTCCCAGAACGACAGATTAAATCCGAAATTACTGTTGGTTTCGGCCCTGATGATAGAATGATGTATCCGGTGTACATCCGGCGTAATCACCAGCAGCCGTAGCAGCTGATCCAGCCGGGCCGGCAAGCGAACATTGGCATGATTGAACATGGCCATGCCATTGAGCACGACTTCAAATACAACCACTGCCAGCACCGGAGCCCCGAGCAGTGCAACGACTGCCATTTTAATCAGCATAGACAGGAGTATTTCAACGGGGTGAAAACGCAGGCCGGTGGTGACATCAATATCACGGTCTGCGTGGTGCACCATATGCAGCCGCCATAAGAACGGCACGGCATGAAACAATACATGTTGGGCGTAAATCGCCAGATCCAGCAGAATAATAGCGGCAACCAATTCGATATTGCCCGGCCAATCCACCTGATTGAGCAGGCCGAAAGCGTTTGCCTCGGCCCAAATCGAGATAGCTACTGCGCCGCCCGGAATCAATATACGAACCATTGCGGCGTTGATGGCCACGATCCCCAGATTGGCAGGCCAGCGTTTGCGCCCAAAGCGTAGTGAACGGCGCGGAGCAATTGCTTCTGCTGCCATCATCAGAAGCAAGACAAGAAAAAAAACGACGAGGCGCGTGGTGGTTGTGTCCATCTCGTAATCCTGAACGAAAATCGCCGCCAGGCAAAGAAAGCACCGATTTCCGGACGCATGCTTCACCGACGGTGCGTAAATTCCGCTTGGTGACAGTGATCACTGCATATAGCTTGCCGGTAAGGTTGATTGCCACGCATCGACCGAACCGTTTTACCGGTTAACATGAAACAAACAATACGCTTGCTTGATTTTTTTACCCTGTGATAAGATTTCAATCACGGGTTGAAAAAATACATGCGCGTTATGGAGGAAGTAAAATGAAACGAATGATGTTCACTGCCATTGCCGCTGGACTAATCCTGAGCGCTTGTGCGACCAATCCGAACGACCCGAACAGACATACCAAGCAAAATGCCGCCGCAGGTGCTGCGCTCGGCGCACTTGCCGGCGCTGTCATTGGCTATCAAAACGATCATTCCGGTGGCGCGCTACGAGGCGCATTGATTGGCGGTGCAGCAGGCGGCGCGCTTGGCGCCGGCACCGGCGTTTATATGGATAAACAGCAAGCCGAATTTAACAGCCAACTGGCCGAAGAACAGCGCAGAAACCAGATTGAAGTGGAACGGCTGAAAAACGAGAACCTGAAAATCACCATGAATTCTGAAATCTCGTTCGCTTACAACTCGGCTCAGTTAACGCCAGCATTCCACAATACGCTGAATAAAGTAGCAGATATCCTGAACAGGTATCCGCGCAGTTCCATTCAGATTACCGGCCATACCGATAGCCGTGGTTCGGCTGAATACAACCAGCAGCTATCAGAACAGCGCGCCCAGTCTGTAAAATATTACCTGTCTGATCGAGGCGTCGATGCGCGCCGGATTGTGACTGAAGGCCGTGGAGAATCGCAGCCCCGGGCTTCCAACAACACGGAAGCAGGCATGCAGTTAAACCGCCGGGTTGAAATGCTGATCATTCCCGATAAAGATATTCAGTAAACCATTCAGATCTGCAAGAGCCCGGCCAAAGCGCCGGGCTTTTGTTTGTACAACCGCCAGGGCAATCGCATTAAAATACGAATAATTTCAGACATTCAAAGCATGCGCCATGCCTCGACTGTTTATGTAGAACTCATAACGCTAGCAGTATTGGCAACGTCGTTCATTTCTTTTGCGCAAAAGAAACGAACCAAAGAAAGGTGCCCGGCAATCTGCTTCAGAGTAAATGTTTTAGCGGAGAACAGCGACAGAGCCGCGACCGCTCAAATATTACTCTGAGGGAACCCGAAGGGCAGAGATAGCGGAGGTGTACGGATCAAGGACATGGGTTACAAAAAAGTCCACGGACATGGGTTACAGT
>CAYUBK010000044.1:0-14342 GCA_964442955.1 uncultured Zetaproteobacteria bacterium
AATGGGACTGAGCGATAAAACAGTACGTTCGTATCTGGATATACTGACTTCCACTTTTATGATTCGTCAGCTTCAACCATGGCATGAGAATCTGCGCAAGCGTCAGGTAAAAGCGCCGAAAATATATTTCAGAGATTCGGGGCTGCTACACACCCTGTTAAATATCCCCGATTATCATAGTTTGACAGGTCATCCCCGGTTGGGAGCATCATGGGAAGGCT
Source organism: uncultured Zetaproteobacteria bacterium (assembly GCA_964442955.1). Lineage (GTDB taxonomy): Bacteria > Pseudomonadota > Zetaproteobacteria > Mariprofundales > Mariprofundaceae > Mariprofundus. The sequence goes on from CAYUBK010000044.1 coordinate 222, forward strand.
TTGCAATGGAGCAAGTGCTTCTATCCATGCAACCATCGGAAGCTTATTTCTGGTCAACCTACAGCGGCGCCGAAGTTGATCTCTTACTGTTCAAAGACGGAAAACGCTACGGTATTGAGTTTAAATTTAATGAAGCACCCAGGGTTACAAAATCCATGCATGTTGCGATCAATGATTTATCACTGGATCATTTATGGATCATCTACCCCGGAAATGACGAATATCCTGTAAGCGACAAAATCATGGTAAAACCACTTGCACTTATTCGCTACCATCACCCCGGCATATGCCCATCAACTGAGCCTGAATAAAAGCGTCGATATCACCGTCCAGAAAGGCTTGTGTATTGCCCGTTTCCATGCCGGTGCGTAAATCCTTGATGCGCGACTGATCGAGCACATAAGAGCGAATCTGGTGACCCCAGCCGATATCGGTTTTGGTATCTTCCAGCGCCTGTTTTTCCGATTGCTGCTTTTCGATTTCCAGCTCGTATAAACGCGCCTTGAGCATTTTCCAGCAGGCATCGCGATTCTTATGCTGGGAACGGTCATTCTGACACTGGACTGCCACGCCGGTCGGGATATGGGTTAAGCGCACCGCCGAATCGGTTTTGTTGATATGCTGACCACCGGAGCCGGAGGCACGATAGGTATCGGTACGCACATCAGCAGGGTCAATCTCAATATCAATATCACGATCAATATCAGGGAAGGCGAAAACGGAAGAAAATGAGGTATGTCGCCGATTACCCGAATCAAACGGCGATTTGCGCACCAGCCGATGCACGCCAATTTCCGCTTTCAAAAAGCCAAAAGCATAATCGCCCTTGATCGATACCGTGGCCGATTTAATGCCCGCCTCTTCGCCATAGGTGCATTCCATCAATTCAGTCTTGAATCCTTTACGCTCGGCCCAGCGCAAATACATACGCAACAGCATCTCGGCCCAGTCTTGCGCTTCAGTGCCGCCGGAACCGGAATTGATATCAAGAAAAGCCGATTCCATATCGGTTTCACCGCCCAGCATCTGCGCCAGCTCCAATGCCTCAAGCTGCGGTTGCACGCTATCCAGCACGCCTACCGCCTCGATCTGAGAATCGCGATCATCCTCTTCAATGCCCATCTCAAACAGCGTGCTGGCATCATCGAGATCACTCAATGCCTGCTTGTATTCTTTCAACACTTTTTCAACCCGGGCGCGCTCCTGCATCAGCTTCTGCGCTTCGGCCTGATCATCCCACAGGGACGGGTCTTCGATACGTGCGTTTAACTCGCGCAGGTCCTCTTCTTTGGCATCAACGTCAAAGTGACCTCCGCATGGATTCCAGACGATGAGAATAATCTTCCGCCCGTGTCCTGAATCCTGCAATCTGATCTTCAATGCTCATCGTTTAACTCCAAAAAAGCGTGGTTTTGAAAGAAGGTGGAAGGTAACGCCTCAGTCCTTCAAATCAACTGGTGAAACTTGCTTTCGTCTCATTTCCAGCCTAGAAGCCAAACATGGCAATCAAATCAACCATCTTCAAAGCTGAACTTCAAATCACCGATATGGATCGCAACTATTATCACGATCATGCCCTGACCATTGCGCGCCATCCGTCGGAAAATGATGCACGCATGATGCTGCGTATTCTGGCTTTTGCCCTCAACGCCCATGAACGGCTCGCTTTCACCAAAGGTTTAAGCAGCGATGACGAGCCTGATCTTTGGCAAAAAAGTCTAAGCAATGAAATCGAGTTATGGATTGATCTGGGTCTACCTGATGAAAAACGGCTGCGCCGCGCCTGCGGTCGCGCCGATGAAGTGATCATCTACACTTATAATCGCACCGGCGCAGAGGCATGGTTGCAAAAGATACAAAGCAAGATACATCGTTTTTCCAACCTGAGTATTTTCAATATCGACGATGCCACGATTGCCGCACTGGCCAAATTCAGTCAGCGCAGCATGCAGGTGCAATTCACCATTGCCGATGGCACCACCCTGCTCTCCGATGGCGAGCGGTCGCTGGAAATCACGCCAACGCGCAGTAAATAGCACATGTCTGTCCGCATCGACAAATGGCTATGGGCTGCTCGCTTTTTCAAAACGCGCGGTTTATCAACCGAGATGATCAACGGCGGTCATGTGCAACTCAACGGTGAACGCGTTAAAGCATCCAAACCAATCCAGACTGGCGATGAACTGCGTATTCAGCGCGGTCAGGAATTATTCAGCGTGACTGTCACAGGACTAGCCGAAAAACGCGGCTCTGCCGCCATAGCGCAAACCCTGTATCACGAAACCGAACAAAGCATGGCTGATCGGGAAGAACAACGACAGCTACGCAAGCTTAATAAGTCCCCTGCCCCGGACAAACGCCCGGATAAAAAATCCCGTCGCCATATTATCCGGTTCACCAAAAGGTCGGATTAACGCCCGGAACAAAGCACAGAATGATGGCTATATTCGTTCTTCTGCATTTGCATTGATCAGACCTCGGCTTACCCACTGCGAGGAAATCAGGGACAGGAAATCAGGGTTCCATCACCTGATAACGAGTGAGCCCCCTCCACAAATTCGTGGTTAGCATAATATCAATGAGGGCAGGGTAAGCGTAAGAAAAAAGAAAGCTGCTCTTGCCTGTGCAGCCACCTGGCTCTCAATAAAAAAATGTTTACAATCTGCGAACAGCATGGTACAGTCCCCACTATATGCACGTTATAGCAAAAAGGGCTTTTGAAGAAGCCATGCGAAAGTATCCAAATGAGAGAGAATGTTTAAGTGATGTTTACAAAATTCTCAAGGGCGGTGCTTTTGATACGCCAATGGACTTAAAAAATGTCTTTCCATCATTGGATAACTTTAAGTACAAGCAGCATTGGTATGTGATTGATATTGGCGGTAACAATTTGCGCTTATTGGCTGCTATATTCTTCACATCACAAAAGCTCTTTGTGAAGTATGTCGTCACTCATAAAGAGTATGACAAGCTCACAGAAAGGGCGAGGAAAGGAGAGATATAATGTTGGCCACCCAAGACACCCATTCTTTTACTGATATTCTTCTCGACGAGTTTAACAACTTTTCAAAAGCAGCCGAACCGCTGCTTCATATTCATAGTGAAACGGCATACCAGAAGGCGCTGGACACGCTAGATGACTTGTTCGACAGGGCGACAGATAGCCCTGATGATCCGTTGAACCCTTTGATTGATATGTTGTCCAATGCGATTACGCAGTATGAAGATTCACTCCCGGCAGTTCAAAAGATGGACAAGCGTATTGAAGATATGGATGCAGGTTTATCTACGTTGCGCACATTGATGTCTCAATATGGGCTTTCGGGATCTGACTTCGAAAATGAAATTGGTAAACGCGCATACGTTAGTCAGATTCTCTCTGGTAGCAGAAAATTATCCAAAGATCATATCAAAAAGCTCTCTGACAGGTTTAGTGTTTCACCTTCTTTATTCTTTTAAGCCAGACTCACGGCCATCATGTTTTACTTACACACTGGAAAATTATCCTTGTGAAATACGCTGAATCGATCACTAACTATAAGGAAATCAATATGATGAACGACGCCGAAGCCATTCAATATCTGCAACAATCCGATCAATACCGGGTGATTGAGCGCCTCAATGCGCCTGAGCGCTATTGGCAGGGTGAACCCAACACGCCGCGTATCGGCATTGTCATTGATACCGAAGCCACCGGGCTGGATACGGCCAGGGATAAAATCATTGAACTGGGTTTTGTCGCCTTTGAATATGACGCCGGTTCCGGGGTAACCTACAAAATCCTGCACACCTATGATGCATTTGAAGACCCTGGCGAACCGCTTTCGGATATCGTCAAACAGATTACCGGCATCACAGATGACATGGTCAAAGGTCAGCATCTGGATGATGACACGGCCAACGCATGGCTGGAAAAAGCGGATTTAATCATTGCCCACAATGCCGCTTTTGATCGCCAGATGCTGGAGCGGCGCTTGCCCGTGGTCAGCAAGGCCAACTGGGCCTGCACGTTCAATGATATTGCCTGGATGGATGAAGATATTTCCAGCCTGAAACTCGATTACATCGCCTATAAACTGGGTTTCTTTTTCGACGGGCATCGCGCCGTCAATGATGCCCAGGCCACGCTGCATATCTTGACCCGCGCCCTGCCCAATTCGGGCAAACTGACCATGTCGAGCTTACTGGCAGGCGCGCGTGAAAAGAGCCGCCGATTTTTTGCCTATCGTGCTCCATTCGAGAAAAAAGATGATTTGAAAGCACGCGGTTATCGCTGGTTGCCGGATTTCGAATATCTCGGCAAAAAAGGTGTGTGGAGCATGTCTGTGCCCGAAGCCAATATTGAAGATGAACAGCAATGGCTCACCGATAGTATTTATACCGGCAAAACACCGCAGTTCATCTATAAAGACGTTACTGCTGCCGACCGCTTTTCCAAACGTGAATTTCAGCCCGACTGAACCACCTGATGCTGGAAATCACCGACTCCGTCGCCATCCCCGATGACGAAATCGATATGCACGCCATCCGATCTCAGGGCGCTGGTGGCCAGAACGTCAATAAAGTGTCCAGTGCCATTCATCTGCGTTTTGATATTCATGCATCATCATTACCGGAGCTGTACAAAACACGCTTATTGCAACGCAGCGACCAGCGCATCAGCAGTGATGGCGTGATCACCATCAAAGCCCAACAATTCCGCAGTCAGGAGCAAAACAGAGCGGATGCGCTGAATCGTTTAAGAGAGTTGATCAAAGCGGCGGGCATGATTCCAAAAAAACGACGACCAACGCGAAAATCCAGAAATTCCATCAAACGACGTCTGGAAAGCAAAAGCAAACGAGGTCAGATCAAGTCTATGAGAAAAAAGGTAGATACTTCAGACACTTAAGCGCAGCACATGCACCCATTTGCCGCCATGTTTTATTTTCAGGCGCCCGCGCACTTTTAAGCCCAGTGCCTTTTCACAGCTTTGATCTGGCACCATGACAGCAATACGCCAATCGGAAAAATGCCTTCTGAATACATCGCCCAAATCAGCATAGATTCCCTTCACATCAACACCTGCATCGCTCTTGACGCGATCGCCATAGGGTGGATTGCAAACAATCAGGCCCGGCGTTTCGATTCGTTCAGGCTGGCGCATCTTGCGCACATCCAGACGCTGAAACGTAATCAGATCAGCCACACCGGCCTGTGCTGCATTTCCCTGCGCCTGTTTAAGAATACCGGCATCCAGTTCACTGGCCATGATGCAGGCAGAATGGTCGGATTTCATGGCGCGGGCTTTCTCAAGGGCGCGCTGCCAGCGTTTTTCTTTTAATGATGGCCAGTGGCTAAAGGGAAATGCATGTTCCAGGCCGGAGGCCCGTTTTTGAAGCATCCACGCTGCTTCAACAGCAAATGTTCCGGAGCCGCACATCGGGCTTAATAATGGTTCATCCGGTTGCCAGTCCATCCATTGCAAAATCGCGGCGGCAATGGTTTCGCGAACCGGCGCTTTGCCGGAATGCATGCGATAGCCGCGCCGGTCTAATCTGTCACCCGATGTATCCAGACTGAGCGTGCATTGATTATTATCGATGCGCAGCAAGACCTGCTGTTCATAAGCTGCATCCTGAACAGCAAAGCCCAGACGATCAGCAATGGCATCGGATATGGCCGTTTCCGCCCGGCCCGAATGCACCAGTTTGGAATGGCTACACGAAACCCGAACCGACACAGATGTATCAGCGCCCAAATAGTGTTCCCAGGCTACTTTTTTGCTTTTGTTATACAGCTCCGGAAACGACAGGGCACGAAACGAAGCCAGCCGAATCAGAATACGCGTACACACCCGGCTGCGCAGGTTGATGCGGAACAGGCCATCCATGGTGGCGCTAAACGATACACCGCCCTCACCTGCCTCGATATCATGCGCTGCCAGTTCCTGCAATTCAGCAGCAGCAATGGCCTCAAGGCCGGGGGTTACGACAGCGTAACAGGCAAGGTTTCCCACAGTGCCCTATTTGGGCGCAATCGGCGTCAGATTCCAGATGTCGCGATTGTAATCCTGCATGGTGCGATCGGTTGAGAACTTGCCACTATAAGCCGTATTAAAAATGCTCATGCGAACCCAGTGCTGCTGATCCTGATACGCCTCTGCCGCTCGCTGCTGGGCATCAACATAAGAACGGAAATCAGCCGCCACCATCCACGGATCATTGCCGTTACGAATGGCACCGACAATGCCGGAAAACAGGCCCGGCTCGAACTGGCTGAAGTGACCGCATTCCAGCAAATTCATCACACGCGACAAATCCTCATCTGCGGCAATGATAGCATTCGGATCATAGTGGCCGTGCAGCGCTTCCACTTCTGCCGCATCCATGCCGAACAGGAAGAAATTCTCATCACCGACTTCCTCACGGATTTCGATATTGGCGCCATCAAGCGTACCGATGGTCATCGCACCATTCATCATAAACTTCATATTGCCAGTACCTGAGGCTTCCTTGCCGGCAGTGGAAATCTGCTCGGAGAGATCAGCCGCCGGACAAATCACCTCCATGGCCGACACGCGGTAGTTCGGGAAAAATACCACTTTCAACTTGCCGCCAACATCCGGATCATTATTCACCACATCGGCGACATTGCTGACCAGCTTAATGATCTGCTTGGCCATATAATACCCCGGCGCGGCCTTGCCACCGATCAGCACGCAGCGATTCGTCCAGTTGGCCGTATCGCCGCGCTTGATGCGCTCGTACAGGTGAATCACGTGCAACACATTGAGTAGCTGGCGTTTGTATTCATGGATACGCTTGACCTGAATATCAAACATCGCATCAGGACTGAATGTAACACCACACTCTTTTTCAACCACAGCAGCCAGACGTTCTTTATTGTTACGCTTGCAATCTGCCCACTGAGCACGGAAATCCGCATCATCGGCAAACGGCGCCAGACGACGCAGTTGCTGCAAATCGGTAATCCATTCATCGCCAATACTATCGCTGATTAAACGGCTCAGCGGCTTGTTACACCATGCCACCCAGCGACGCTGGGTGACGCCGTTGGTCTTGTTGTTGAATTTTTCCGGCCACAGTTCATGGAAATCCTTGAACAGCCCTTCAACCAGCAAATCCGAATGCAACTGTGCCACGCCGTTGATGGAAAAACTGCCGACGATGGCCAGATATGCCATACGCACCTGCTGCACATCGCCTTCTTCGATAATCGACATGCGACTCTGACGCTCCACATCGCCAGGCCAGCGCTCGGCCACGACAGTCAGGAAGCGGGCATTGATTTCATAAATAATATCCAGAAGTCGCGGCAATAAACGTCCGAACAGGTGAACAGGCCAGCGCTCCAACGCTTCAGGTAGCAGCGTATGATTGGTGTATGCCATGGTCTTACTGGTAATCGCCCATGCTTCATCCCATTCCAGTCGATATTCATCCATCAGCAGACGCATCAGCTCGGCCACAGAAACTGTCGGGTGCGTATCATTAAGCTGGAAGCAGTTTTTGTCGGCAAAATCGCTGAAATCATTTCCGTGGGCAGAAGTCCACTGACGCAATACGTCCCTGATACTGGCCGAGGCGAGAAAATACTGCTGACGCAGACGTAATTCCTTACCGTTCTCACTGGCATCATTCGGGTATAACACCATCGAAATATGTTCGGCGTTATTCTTTGACGCTACGGAACCGGCATAATCGCCGGAATTGAATTCGCCCAGATCAAATTCATCGGTCGCGGCCGATTTCCACAAGCGCAGCGTATTGACCGTATTATTTTTGAAGCCCGGAATCGGCGTATCATAGGGAATCGCCAACACATCCTGGGTATCAGCCCAACGGCAACGCTGCACGCCCTGATCATCATGATAACATTCCGTATGGCCGCCAAAGTGAATGCGCTGGGTATATTCAGGACGCTGAATTTCCCACACATTGCCATAGTTCAGCCAGTGATCCGGCTCTTCCACCTGATTACCGTTCTGAATCAGCTGGCGGAACATGCCGTATTCGTAACGGATGCCGTAGCCGGTGACCGGCAATTGCAAGGTTGCGCAGCTATCAATAAAGCATGCTGCCAAACGGCCCAGTCCACCATTACCCAGGCCGGCATCACGTTCCATCTCGATTTTTTCTTCGTAGCTCAGACCCAGTTTATGCAAAGCATCGGCAGCCTCATCATCCAGACCGAGATTCAGAATCGCATTGCCCAGCGCGCGTCCCATGAGAAATTCCAGAGACAAATAGTAGGAACGTTTGCCATCGGCTTCGATGTAGGCGTCCTTGGTATTTTTCCAGTTTTCCATCAGGTGATCCCGAATCGTATAAGCCAGCGCCTGATATTTATAATGATTGGACTTGCTTCTAGTATGCTGTCCCAGGGTGCGCAGGTAGTGGCGCTGGATACCGTTCACCAGCCCATCGGTCGTTTTATCCAGTGCCGGTGCATCGAGAAGATCGTACTTGCTTGAAGTTGTGTCTGACATGAAAGAATCCACCTTGGGAGATACAAAAATTTGCGGCGCACCCTGTCCAAATAGCCCGCCTGAGTCAATGTGACGAGCCGTTAGACATAGGTCAATCGCATTAAAAAAACCAGTATTTCACTATGTTTTTCAGATTTCCCAACTGCGTCATCCCCGAAGGTTTTATCGGGGATCCACTTTTACAACATGGATTTCCGATAAAACCTTCGGGAATGACCTGTATTGAGCATATTGTTGAATGATAAATCTCTTTTTAAGCGATTGCCCTGCTCCTGATCAAGAGTTCACGCCAAGCGCTGACTGGCCAGATATTCCTCATAGCTGCCATGATAATCCACGATGCCATCGGGTGTAAGCTCAATAATGCGTGTGGCCAGTGAGGATACGAATTCGCGATCATGGCTGACAAAGATCAACGTGCCCGGATAATGTTCGAGCGCCGTATTCAGTGACTCAATAAATTCCATATCCATATGGTTGGTCGGCTCATCGAGCAGCAACACATTGGGATTCTGAAACATGAACTTGCCGAATAGCATGCGTCCCTGCTCACCGCCGGAAAGCTTCTGCACCGTTTTTTCAATATCGTTACGGGAAAACAGCATACGCCCGAGATTGCCGCGTATCTCCTGCTCGCCGTGTTCTTCCTTTTTCCACTGCGCCATCCAGTCGAATAGCGTATCATCGTCGGAAAAATCAACCGAATGATCCTGGGCATAATAACCCAGATTCACATTTTCCGACCATTTCACCACGCCGGCATCGGGCTGAAGGTCGTTGGCCAGACAGCGCAACAAGGTGGTTTTGCCAATACCGTTGGGGCCGATCACTGCCACGCGTTCACCGACCGGAATCATCAAATCGAAGTTCTCAAATAACGGCTCGCCATCAAAACCTTTGCTTAATCCCTTCAATTCCAGCGCTATACGGTAGAGTTTTTTATCCTGCGTGAAGCGGATAAACGGATTGACGCGGCTCGATGGTTTCACTTCATCCAGCTGGATTTTTTCAATCTGTTTGGCGCGCGATGTAGCTTGCGCGGATTTGGATGCATTGGCCGAAAAGCGACTGACAAAAGCCTGTAATTCAGCAATCTGGCCTTTTTTCTTGGCATTCTCGGATAACAGCTTATCACGCGCCTGCGTGGCCGCGATCATATACTCATCATAATTACCGGGAAAAATACGCAGCTCGCCATAATCCAGATCGGCCATGTGGGTGCAAACGCTGTTGAGAAAATGGCGATCATGCGAAATAATGATCATCGTACAATCGCGATTGTTAATGATCTCTTCAAGCCAGCGAATGGCATTGATATCGAGATTATTGGTCGGCTCATCGAGCAGAATCACATCGGGATTACCAAACAGCGCCTGCGCCAGCAATACACGCAGCTTCTGCCCCGGCGCAATCGACTTCATCAACCCGTCGTGGCAGGACAGCGGAATATCCATGCTCAGCAACAATTCTCCGGCATTCGATTCAGCACTATAGCCATCGAGCTCGGCAAACTGCCCTTCCAGATCGCCAGCCCGCATGCCGTCCTCTTCGGATAGCACGCTCTGGGCATAAATCAGATCGCGTTCCTGCTTTATATTCCACAGCTTTTCATAGCCCATCATCACCGTATCGAGCACCGTATGCTCTTCAAAGGCAAAATGATCCTGACGCAGTTTGCCCAGCCGCTGATGCTGTCCGATACTGACGTGGCCGGCGGTCGGCTCCAGATCGCCACCGAGAATTTTCATCAGAGTGGATTTGCCGCAACCGTTAGCGCCAATCAGTCCGTAGCGATTATTATCGCCGAACCTGACCGAGATATTTTCAAATAAGGGTTTATCCCCGAATTGCATGGTAATGCCGGATGTAGAAATCAATGCGCTGTTCCAGTGAAACGTATTTACCATACGAATCACACGCATGGCTGAAAAGGAGGCGCAGCTTAGTGCTGCGTATTATATATACAAGCGATTACCACCGAACCGGCGGGTGCATTACGCCTCTACCGCTCCAATCAAGCCGCGAATCTCATCAATAGCTACCGAATTGCCTGATTCAACCAGACCAATGATATGATTTTCGATGGTGCGCGGCAGTACGGTAGGCTCATCCACAGGGCCACGCGAATAGATAATGAAGCCGTTCAGGAATGCTTCAAAATGTTCATCGGAAAGTTTTTCGTAGTTCTTGTTTTTCGAACCGGCCATAAACGCCTTGATACGGCTACTGCTGAATTCAAAGCTACCGAGCTCAAATATCTCTTTCATTTCGAAATGTTTGAGATTGTTGGCAATAGCGATTTTTTTGAGGATATTATTATTAGTCATGCGCCAATGCTAACCTGTTTAGCGGTGCGTGTACCCCTTCGAAGGAAATCCCCGCTGGCAAACTGTTAGCCACATACGTGAAGCTAAAAAGCTTATCTGGTTCCGGCTACACCGCCGGGATTTAGCTTGTGACGATGTTCTCCAGTGCCTTTAATGTTGCATCAAAATCATCGTTGATCAGTTGATAGTGCGCTTCCCCGGCATGCTCCATCTCAGCCTGTGCCGCAGCAACGCGGCGCTCCACCACCTCCGCTTCATCTTGTCCGCGTGAAATCAGACGGCGGCGCAATTCTTCCAGTGACGGCGGCGAGATAAACACGCGAATGGCGGAAGGCATTTTATCAGCTACCTGCTGCGCCCCCTGCCAGTCGATTTCAAGCAGCACATCGTCGCCGGCAGCCACCATCGTCTCCACATCCTGCTGTCTGGTACCATACAGATTACCATGCACATGCGCCGATTCCAGAAAGGCGCCCTGATCACGCTGGGACAAAAAATCATCCGCACTGAGGAAATGATATTCGCGACCATCCAACTCACCCGGGCGCGGCGCTCTTGTAGTGCAAGAAACGCATAATTTTAAAGCCGGGTTTTGTTGCAGCAAAGCGCCACATAAGCTCGATTTCCCGGCGCCGGAAGGGCCGGAAACAATCAATAAACGTCCGCTCATGTACTTTTCCCCGTTAGTTTTTCATATTTCTTCTGTAGCTCGTCCTTTGATTCCATTCGATCCGGATTCATTGGAATACAATCAACCGGACACACCATCTGACATTGCGGCTCATTAAAATGTCCGATGCATTCAGTGCATAGATCCGGGTCAATTTCAAAGATTTCCTCACCCTCAAAAATAGCCGTATTCGGACATTCCGGTTCACATACTGCACAGTTGATACAGTCGTCAGTAATCATCAAAGCCATTCGCCAAAACTCCTTAGGAATATGGATTTAATAACTGTGCATTTGAAGCGCAGGATTTTTGTTCAGCATCAAGGCGAAAAAAGCGTAGCATAACCACGTTATGTAAGCTTTTTTGCAACGCTGATGCTGGGCAAAAAGACAAGTTTGAAATACACAAGTTTTTAAATTCACATGCCTACCCCCCCCGAACCTAATAAGAACCGCTGCCAAATGCGAAAACATTTCACGCTTTGCGATAGTCAACGTTCACAGTAGTCTGTCTGCTGTGAGCCGAAAAACAAAAAAACCATCTCTGAGCCATAGCAAGCAACTGCAGGTTTATGCCGATCTGGTACAGCTTTACCCCGATAACGAAGCCTATATCAAACAGTATGCAGAATTGCTTCTGGCAGAGAAAAAGGTCGCTACGGCCACTGAGTTGTTGCGGCACCTGTATAGCCTGTTACTCAAAAAGGGAGAAACCAGTCAGGCCGATGCGCTGGTCAAACAGTTCCCCTTGATTGGTCGCGTACGCGCAACAAAAAAACTGCAGGAAGATATTCAAGCATTGCTTCCTGCCTCCATGCGCAATCGTTTATGGCGTAAACTGCATCAAAAACGACTGCGCGAAGGCCAGCACCTGCTGCATCACGGGGAAATGGGAGATACCTGCTATCTGGTGTGCGAAGGCGAGTTGGCCGAATTCAGCAACAGTGCGAATGGTAAACCGATCATGCTGAATCTGGCCGGACCGGGCGATGTGGTTGCCGAAGACAAACTATTCAAGCCCGGCGCCCATAAATCCGATATCGTCGCCAATAAAAGTAGCATCATCATCAAGCTGCCACGCAAAAAAATGACTGCAGCGCTGGTCGCCGATCCGACATTGAAAGCCGCACTGCAACGCAAAGCCGATCTTCGTCGTATGGTGGCTATTATTTCAACTTCTGAAGTACTGCAAAGCATTCCACTGGATATGCGTCGCCATCTGGCAGAAAAAAGCTATATCCGGCAATACGAAGCGGGTTCCATGATTCATAAGTCCGGTGAAAAGCTGGACCACATCGACCTGATTATTCATGGCGAGGCATGTTATCAACTAACAGGGGATGGCATGGTCAAGGAGTTGAAATCACTCAAGCCGGGTGCGCTGATTGGAGAAACTGCTGCCGTACGCAATAGCGGTTGTCCAGCCGATATGGTGACCCATCACGGGGTTGGCATCATTCATATTCCGTACGCGGTATTTATCAATGTCGTAGAAGCCTATCCGCCATTGCAAAAAAGCCTGACCGCTTATGCGGAAGAACAGCGCGCCCGCTTGATGAGCAAGCTCAATGAGCTACAGACGCAGGAATTTAATCAGCAATAGGGTTCGGATTTCAACTTCGCATAAACTTAACGACCAGCCAGCCCAGAACCACAGCAGTTAAACCGGCAACCCGAATCACACTGGCCGACATGTCCGGCAGGCGTTTGATCATATCGATCATCTGCTGTGGAAACAGCGCATACATCGCCCCTTCCAGTACCAGCACCAAGCCCAGCGCTATGACCAGATCATCCATGACGAAATCCCTTTTTCGCCATCATGCGCCGACTAGCGGCGTGACTGCTCGAAAAAGTTAAAGAACTCCGAACTCGGCGAAATGACCAGTTTCGTATTGGCATCAATCGACTTGCGATAAGCTTCCAGCGAACGCGTAAAGGCATAGAATTTCGGATCTTTATTATATGCCCCTGCATAAATCGCCGTGGTTAGCGCATCAGCTTTACCGCGAAGAATCTCGGACTTTTTATAAGCTTCGGCCAATAGTGTTTTCTGAGTTTTTTCAGCCGTGGCGCGAATTTCCTTGGCCGCTTCCTCACCTTCGGAACGGTATTCCTTGGCAATACGATTACGCTCGGCTTTCATACGCTGGAATACAGCTTCCGAGTTTTCCAGCGGCAAATCGGCGCGCTTGATACGCACATCAATCACGGAAATACCATAATCTTTCACACCCTCATCGGCGCGGTCGCGAATCGACTTCATCAATGCCACACGTAGCGTCGCCTTTTCGCCGCCGGAGACGATTTCATGCAGCGTATGCTGACCCAATACTTCACGCACTTTACCACGCACCACATCATCCATACGGGCGACCACGCCAGTCTGCGTACGCGCCACCTGATAGACTTTCAGCGGATCGGTAATGCGCCAGCGGGTATAATTATCCACCATAATGGATTTCTTGTCCTTGGTGATCACTTCATTCGGCGCGGCATCACTTTCCAATAAGCGCTGATCAAACGTGGTTACGCTCTGCCACGGCAATTTGAAATGCAGGCCGGCTTCCTGAACCACTGCTTTCGGATTACCGAACTGCAACACCAGCGCCTGTTCACGCTGATCCACCACAA
>CAYUBK010000045.1:0-6411 GCA_964442955.1 uncultured Zetaproteobacteria bacterium
GTTGGTATTGCCAATACGCGCACGCTGGCCAAGATGGCGTCCGAAGCCAATAAGCCCGATGGCACGACCATCGTGCCGGGGCAGCGTATTGATCGTTTTCTGAATGATATTGCCGTTACCGATATTCCGGGCGTGGGGCGCAATCGGGCGGCGCTGCTGTATAAATTTGATATCCGCACTGCATTGCAGTTTGCCAGTCTTGATGATGGCCTGATGCATCGTTTATTGGGGCGTCATGGCATGCAGTTGAAGCACGAATTATCGGGGCGCTCCGTACTGCCGCTGATATTAAAGCCGGAGTTACCGAAAAGCGTCGCCCGTACCGCTTCGATGGGGCAGGTGACGCAGAATCGGGATATGCTGATGGCGCATTTGAGTTGGCATGTGATGCGGCTGGTCTCTGAACTGGTAGCCAGGCATTTGCTGACCCGCCGTTTACACCTGTTTCTTACACTCGCTTCATTTGAGCGCTGTGGCACGGCATTGCCGCTGGAGATGCCGACCAACAGTTTAAAGCGGGTGATGGATGCCGTGAAATCGGGCTTATCCCGATTATTCAGGGCAGGGCTTCACTATCGCGGTTGCGGCGTGATAGCGACTCATATCTGTCGCGAAACGACGGCGACGAACGACCTGTTCGGACTAATGGTGGCTGATTCACGCCAGGCTGAACTCATGTTGACGGTGAATGCTATTAACAGGAAATACGGCAACCGGACGTTATCGCTGGCTTCTGCCGGTCGGATAAAACAGAAATCAGATCAGCCTCGTTTTCATTATCCGCTGCTGACGGCGCATTAAAGTCATGAACGGTTGCATGTAAACATGTCGTCATTAGGTATGTATCACCCATAGCCTCCAGCATAACGTTATCCGGACAGTGGTAAATTCTATTCAGAGTCCACAGTTCATCAGCATATTCTTCGCTCTCGCTCGACTGGCAAAGCACAGGCGATACGCATAGCAAAAGCACTGTGATTACGATTTGCCATGATCGGGTGGATTGTTTCATGATTCCTCCGTTTGTATGATTGTGAGGCTGAGGCGGCTGTATCATATGTATGTGGTGCTGATCACCGGAACGTGGTATCGATGGGGCGTGTTGATAGATATTACAGGCAGCGAACGACAAAGCCTGACTTGCAGGTGGATGTAATATAGGCTACAAACTGTATAGCGCTTTTGGTGAAACGAAGGAGTTCGTATGGCGAAACAGAGCAGGAAACATCCGAAAAACACCGATGTAGCCATTGTAGCAGGCATTCGCACCCCGTTGGGCAAGGCATCCGGTGTGTTTGATCAGCTGGGTGCGGTGGAACTGGGGGCGCTAACGGTGCGCGAAGTGTTGGCGCGCTCGCCCGTTGCCCGCGACGATATCGATCAGGTGATTATCGGTAATGTCATTCAGCCTGCCAATGCGGCCAATGTAGCGAGGGTGATTGCACTCACAGCCGGTATTCCACGCCGGGTTCCGGCCCATACCGTGCACCGTAATTGCGCCTCGGGCATGCAGGCGGTGACCGATGCTGCCGCCTCGATCCAACTGGGCCGTGCCGATGTGGTGATAGCCGGCGGTGTCGAATCGATGACGCATGCGCCATTGCTGTTTCATGATCGATTCCGCGCCGCTATGGCCAAATTACCGCGCGCCAGATCGTTGCAACAAAAAATCCCCGTACTCATGGAAATCGCCAAAGCGCCGTGGAAACCACGTATTGCGCTGCTCGAAGGGTTAACCGATCCGACTGTTAACCTCGGCATGGGGCAGACGGCGGAAGTGCTGGCGCGCGAGTTTGGCATATCGCGCCGCGAACAGGATGAATTCTCGGTGCAGAGCCATCATCGCGCCGCAGCATCATGGGATGCGGGCTGGTTCGATGATGAGGCGATGCATGTTTTTGCGCCGCCGTCTTTTGCGGCGGTGCATCGCGATGAAGGCATTCGCGCCGGGCAAAGTGTGGAGGCACTGGCGAAACTCAGGCCGGTATTTGATAAACCGCTGGGTTCGGTCACCGCCGGCAACTCCTCCCAAATTACCGATGGGGCAGCCATGCTGATTCTGGCCAGCCGCGAAAAAGCCGAGGCGGAAGGCTGGCCGATCATGGGTTATTTGCACGACTGGGCCTATGCCGGATGCGATCCCGAGCGCATGGGCTTGGGGCCGGTGTATGCGACGCAGCGATTGTTGGCGTCTGCGGGGGTAGCTGTTTCCGATCTGGCCCGCATGGAAATCAATGAAGCCTTCGCCGTACAGGTGCTGGCCTGCCTGAAAGCGATGAACTCCAAAGCTTTCGCCAAAAACAAACTGGGGCTCGATAAAGCCATGGGGGCACCGGATATGGATGTACTCAATGTGCATGGCGGTGCGGTGGCTTTTGGCCATCCGGTCGGCATGACCGGGGCTCGGTTGGTGCTGACGTTACTCAGGCAGTTGCGCGATGATACCTGCGGCGGTTTGGCGGTCGGGACGCTGTGCATTGGCGGGGGTCAGGGCGGTGCTGTACTGCTTGGTAGTGAACCGGCAGGGGGTAAATCATGAACGTGGTTAGTCTTATTCTCGAAGAAAACATCGCCCGTCTGCATTTCGAGCGGGCTGATAAACCGGTCAATGTACTCGATGAAGGGTGTATTGCCCAACTCGAAACGCATCTGGATGCGCTGGAGGCTGAACCGCCCAAAACACTGGTATTGGAGAGCGGCAATGCCGGCTGTTTTATTGCCGGTGCCGATCTGGATATTATCGCATCGGTTACCGATGTGGCCGAAGCGACAAAACTGGCCGAACGCGGGCAATCGTTGTGCCGGCGTATCGAAGTATTGCCATCGGTATCGATTGCGCTGGTTAACGGGGCATGCATGGGCGGCGGTCTGGAGATCGCGTTGGCCTGTGATTATATCGTGGCGGTGGAGGGTGAGCGCACCCGATTGGCGCTGCCGGAAATCAAAATCGGCATTCATCCCGGCTTCGGCGGTTGTATTCGCCTGCCCAAACGGGTCGGCTGGATGCAGGCGGTGGAGATGATCCTAAGCGGTCGCGCAGTCGATGCCAAACGCGCCAGACGTATCGGTTTGGCTGCATTAAGCCCGAAACCCGAGCAACTGGATGAGGCAATTGCCTGGCTGGTTAAAAAGGGGAAAGTCACAACGCGCAAATTCAATCCATGGTGGCTCAAGCTGTGGCCGGCCCGGGTGCTGTTTTTCCAGCAGGTGGAAAAGAAAACCTATGCGCGATTAAAGCATCTCGATGTCGAATCGGCCTATCCGGCTATTCCAGCAGTGATTGCGTTGTTCAAAGAAATCATCGGCATGTCTGATGGTTTAGCGCTGGCGCGCGAAGCGGAATCATTAGGGCGCATGGCGGTGACACCGACCTGTAAAAACCTGATTCGCGTGTTTCATCTGGGCGATGCGCTGAAAAAACAGGATGCGGCCAAGCGAGGCCGCGATGCTGTGCGCGGCTTCGGGAAAACAGCGGTGTACGGTGCTGGCGTCATGGGTGGCGGCATCGCCTGGGTGGCGTCCAAGAGCATGGATGTTGATCTGCATGAAGTGGCGGCGGAACCGCTGGCGCGCGGCATGAAGGGGATTGGGCGGCTGGCGACGCGACGTGGCCGAACCGATAGCGCGCGTTTGGGCCGGATCAGGCCGGTGCTGGATAGCAGCGGTTTAAATGATACTGATGTGGTGATTGAAGCGGTGCTCGAGGATATGGGCATCAAGCGTAAGTTGTGGATTGAGGTGGGCAAACATGTGCCGAAGGATGCTCTGCTGTTGTCTAATACCTCATCCCTGTCGATCAGCGATATGCAGCATCGGCGCGCCAATGCCGGACGCATTGCCGGTTTGCACTTTTTTAATCCGGCGCCAAAAATGCCGCTGGTAGAAGTCATTGCCGGTGAAAAAACGACATCGGAAACGCTGGATAAAACCTGCGCGCTGGCGGCGTCGTGGGGGAAATACCCGATTATTGTGGCTGATCGCCCAGGTTTCTTGATCAATCGCTGTCTGATGCCCTATATGAGCGCAGCGTTGAAGCTGCTTGAGAGCGGCCAAAAGCCGGAACATATCGATGGCGCATTAAAACATTTTGGCATGCCGATGGGCGCAATTGAGCTGGCTGATCGGGTGGGTCTGGATATATGTCATCATGTCAGAGCACAGTTATCTGATGCATTTTCGCATCAGGAAGCCATGCCTGACTGGTTTGACCGCATGGTGGCAGACGGGTTATTGGGTGAGAAATCCGGCAAGGGATTTTTTATCTATGAGAAAGGCAAACAGGGCGAATTGAATCCCGCTTTGGGTCAATATTTACCGCATGCTGCTATCAAGGAGAAGGAATTTGATGCCGATATGAGCGCATCAAAAGCCGGTGCGATGACGGCTTCGGATATTATCGATACCTGCCTGCTTCCAATGCTGGTGGAAGCCCTGAATTGTCTGCATGAGAGCGTGGTAGAGGATCCGGAACATCTGGACGCTGCCTTTGTGTACGGTATTGGATTCCCCCCGTTTAGGGGTGGATTGCTACGCTATTTTTCCACTTATGATGATGAAGCGTTAAGGCGCAAGATTGAAGCCATCGGTTTGGCTGTGCCGGATAATATGGAGGTGCTGCATGCCGTTTAATCAACATAAATGCATTGGTCTGCAACAGGCTGAGTCAGCTGCATGCCTGTCTGATCTGCTATTGGCCTCAACTCCGGACTTGCTGGATAAACCCATGCTACGATTCAGATGCGATGACGGAAGCTGGAAATCCTGGTCGCGCATTCGCGTGCAACAGGCTGTGCTTCGGGTGGCGGCGTGGCTGGAGTCGATGGAAATCAAGCCGGGCGACCGGGTTGGCATTCTTGGCCATAACTCGCCGGAATGGTTTATCGCCGATTATGCCATTTTGCGGCTTGGTGCGGTCACCGTTCCAGCCTATTTTACTGATCCTCCCGAGGCAGTTCGTTATGTGTTCGAGGATGCCGATGTATCGGTTATTTTTGTCGAAGAGGGCGAGCAGCAGGATAAACTAAAGGGTGTGGATAAACCGTTTATCGCCTTCCATGGCGACACAGACAGTATTGCCGCCATTGCGCTGGATGAAGGCTGGGATAATCGTCTGGAGGCATCATGTCCGCAGCGCGATCAACTGGCCACGCTGATTTATACCTCTGGCACCACAGGTCATCCTAAAGGCGTGATGCTGACCCACGGTAACCTGCTTGCCGATGTGGCTGCCGGTATCGGTGGTGTGCCGGTATTTCCCGATGATCTGTTTCTTTCCTTTCTGCCGGCTTCGCACGCTTTTGAACGCACCGTCGGCCACTTCTTACCCACTGCCTGCGGTTCGGAAATTGCTTATGCAGAAGCCGTGACAACTTTGCTGCGTGACATGCCGGAAGTGCAGCCGACCATCATGATTTCGGTGCCGCGCTTGTATGAAAAAATCTATGCCGGCGTGCAGGCCAAGTTGGCAGCTGGGCCGGGCATCAAACGTCATTTATTCAATCTGGCCCAGCGGCTCGGCATGGAGCGCTTTGAACTGCGTCAGCAGGGTTCCGATTTATCCGGTCTGAAAGCTGTGCTATGGGGGCTGCTCGATAAAGTGGTTAATGCCAAACTGAGGGAAAAGATGGGCGGGAATATTCGTGGCTTTATCTCCGGCGGAGCGGCGTTGCATCCGGATATCGCCCGTTTTTTGCTGGCCGCCGATATCACGGTGCTACCCGGCTATGGTCTGACTGAAACATCGCCTGTGCTGTCGGTGAATCGTAATGGTGCAATTAAACCGGAATCAGTCGGGCCTGCGCTGCCCGGTGTCGAGATCAAGCAGCTCGATGATGGCGAATTGCTGGTCAAGGGGCCGATGCTGATGCAGGGCTATTGGAAAAAGCCGGAGGCCACTGCCGAAGTGATCGATGCCGACGGCTGGTTGCATACCGGTGATATCGTCGCAATTGATGATGAGGGTTATGTGACCATCGTGGATCGCAAAAAAGAAATCATGGTGCTGTCCAATGGCGAAAATGTGCCGCCGGCTGTGATTGAACAGCATTTGAATCAGGATCCGTGTTTTCTGCAAAGCATGGTGATTGCGGATAACCGCCCTTATGTTGCTGCATTGGTGGTACCTGATGAAGATGCCATGGCAAAAGTTTGGCAGCAGGAGAAGCGACAGGCCCTGCCCGCTGACTGGCGCGATGATCGGGGTGTTGCATCATGGTTGCTTGATCGTATGCATGACGATGAGCACGATCTGTCCAGTTATATGCAGGTCCAACGATTTGCCATGCTGGATACTGAATGGACGCAGGGTGACGGATTTTTGACGCCTACATTGAAGTTGAAACGGCGCAATATTGTTGAAGTCAACGAAGCACTCATCGAAAGCCTGTATCCGGGTGATAATGGATAATTATC
>CAYUBK010000045.1:6511-14004 GCA_964442955.1 uncultured Zetaproteobacteria bacterium
AAGTCAACGAAGCACTCATCGAAAGCCTGTATCCGGGTGATAATGGATAATTATCATTGGATAGGAAGGCAGGCCTATGCGCCTGTCTGGCAGCAGTTACAACAACACGCCAGTGCCGTAGCCGATGGGCGTGAACACGAAATGATTTTCAGTTGTGAGCATGAGCCTGTTTATACCACCGGCAAACGCGGCGTGGATAATCGCTTGCATGCCGAGTTGCCGGCCCCGATGGTGTGCACGGACCGGGGCGGGGAAATGACGTTTCACGGGCCCGGTCAGATCATGCTCTATCCGGTTATTCATTTGCGCCAGCGTGAGCTGGGCGTGAAGCAATATGTACATCTGCTGGAACAATCCTGCATTGATTTGTTGGACTCATGTGGACTTGAAGCAAGCAGAAAATGCGGCTTCCCCGGCGTGTGGACTGAGCGCGGCAAGATTGCTGCACTCGGGGTGCGCGTCAGTCGGGGAGTGGCCTATCACGGCATGGCTCTGAATGTGGATGTCGATCCCAGCTGGTTTGCCGCCATCAATCCGTGCGGTTTGCAGACAGATGTGGTCAGCCTGTCAGCTTTAGTTGATCCGTTACCGTTGCCGTTCCTGGCACAACGCTGGCAACGCTGCTTTGCCGACCTTCTTTCTTAAGCCGATATTGATCTTAATCCTTAATGATCTATTCGTCCATCGAACTGGAAGCTGCATGCAGTTTGAGCAGTAATTTGACCTGAGCCAGTGGCATATCAAGGCGTTCGGCAATGCTTTGGGGGGATTCACCTTCACGCTTCATACGCAAAATCATGGTGGCCTGGGTGCTGTTTTGCGGCGGCAGACTGTTTGGTGTTACCTGAGGCTGTTTTGTGCGCGCTGGTTTTACGGGTGCCGGGCGACGGGCGCTGTGTTGCTCATGTCGCCGTTCCTGCTTTTTCAGTTGCTCGATGGCCTGGGTGGCATCAGACAAATGCTGGCTGGCTTCTTCCAGTTGGCTGGCTGTATCAATGAGCAACTGTTCAAGCTGTTTCTGGCGTTTGCCATTGCGATACCAGCTCAGCCAGAGAAAAAAGAAAGCGGTAATCAGGCCGATATCAATAAACACATCTAGCCATTGGTTCAGAAACTGGGGAATCATGGCGCTATCCATGTACTATAATCCCATCAGGGCGCGCAGACGCACCACCATTTGTGCGTGCAATTGTGATACGCGTGATTCAGTCAGGCCGAGGATCAGGGCGATTTCCTTCATGGTCAGTTCTTCGTAGTAATACAAGGTAATCAGGACATTCTCGCGTTTCGGTAATGCAGTGATAGCTTCGGCCAGCTGATGCACAAATTCCTGCATGGTGTTTTGTGATTCCGGCGTCAGCATCGGATCGCCTTCGATCGATTCAAGGATGCTGTATTCATCGTCATTGCTGTTGGTTGTCGGCAGATCGTCAAAATGTATGACTGACATATAACGCACCTGATTCAGGCGTTCCCGATACTCACTCAGCGAAATACCAAGGTGACTGGCGATTTCTTTCTCTTCGGCAGGTCGCCCGTAAACCTGTTCCAGTTCAAGGAAGGCGCCCTGCATTTGTTTGGCATGATCTCTGAGGCCGCGCGGCATCCAGTCGAATGCTCTGAGATAATCAATCATGGCACCGCGCACACGGTAGGATACGAACGTTTTGAATTGTACCTCGCGGCTATGATCGAAGCGTTGTGAACCATCCAGCAGACCGAGCACACCAGCATTGATCAGGTCGTTCAACTCGATGGAGTCCGGCGTACGTCGCATCAGCTGGTCGGCGTGATAACGCACCAGTGGCAGATACTCCTCCAGTAACTCATCGGGTGAAGGTGAAACTTCATAATTAGGGACAGCATTCATGCGCCGGCATCCGTATGTTCAGTTTGCTGGTTTGTCTTACTCGGCAGCAACTGGTTTAACCAGGCCAGAAGTACGCCCATCCACCCCCCTGCTGATGTAAGGATAAAAATACGGAACAAGGCATCGGAAATCGAAATATTCTGAATCAGACAGATGGCACAGCCGAACAGCAGCCCTGTCAAAATTCCTGCCCAGCCGGCATGCAGGGGTTTCATTTTGTCGCCTCCTGCATGGGCGTTTTGTCTTGATGATCCGGAACTGAATCGGACTCCGAATCGGGTTCCAAATCCAGGCCGGCTGCCAGACTATGCTCCCAGAAAAACTGCAAGCCACCGGAGCGGGAAACATTGCGAGGCCGTTGCAGCAGTTTGCCGAACAGTTTTTCCAGATGCGGATATACATTGGGATCGGAATCATCGAGCAGGCGTTGATGCTGAATCGCTTTGCGTACAACCGGATGCTGCGGCACATAGCCAATATAATCGAGGTAGACATCCAGATAACGGTCGGTAACCGAAAGTAAGCGTTTGAACGTAATATGCCCGTCGATCTCATCGGTCTGGTTGATTAGTATCATAAACCTGCGCACATCGCGCTGTCGTGATAATACCTTGATCAGGGCATAGGCATCGGTCAACGAGGTTGGGTCAGGCGTTAATACCACCAGTGCTGTTTCAGCTGCCGAGGCAAAGTAGAGTACATTTTCGCCAATGCCGGCGGCGGTATCAATCAGAATCAAATCATATCGGTGACCGGCTTCACGCAGACTATCAAGAATAGTCTGCTGTTCAGAGACGTTTAAACTGGTCAGTTCATACAAGCCACTGCCGCCGGGCAAAACATCAAACCCTTGCGCGCATGGCATAATCAGGTCGTCCAGCGTCGCATCGCCGGTTAACAGGTTGCGCATGGTTCCTGATGCATTCAGGCCGAGCATAATATCAACATTGGCCAGCCCCAGATCAGCATCAATCAACAGTACGCGTTGTCCGCTACGTGCCGCATGAGCAGCCAGATGAACCGATGTAAAAGTCTTGCCGACGCCGCCCTTGCCGCTGCTAATGGATATGACGCGAGGTTGTGTTTGATCCATGCTCTGATCGTTCATGCCATGCTTTCCCTGTGATGCTTGCTAAGCAGCGTGGTTAATCCCTGCGCATTCAACCAACCCATCTGTTCCGGCACTTCCGGGCCGAAGCTGCAATAACTCATGGGTAGGCCCGAGGCGAATGACCAGTTAATAATCTTGCCGGGCTTTTGCGTTTCATCCAGTCTGGAAAATGCAATATCCGTCATCTTTGAAATGGCCGGGTGCTTCAACTGCTGCATGCCATCCTCCTCATCCATATTGGCTGGAAGCAACAGAATGCGCCTGTTGCAGTGTAACGCATCCCACACATCGTTTTGTCGCTTTAGATTTGTATCGCGGCGCGGGCTCCAGCCTTCAGTGTCTATAAGCAGGAGTTGTGCCGATTCTGTTCGCGTGAGTATCTTATCGGCATCGGCAGCCTTTCTGAGCGGGTGGAAATCAATGCCCAGCGTACTGGCATAGGCTTTGAGAATGTCCAGTCCGCCCATGCGTTCCGTATCGGTGGATAGGAGGGCCAGTCGAATGCCTTTCATGCTGTAGTGTGCTGCAAGCTTGGCAATCAGGGTGCTTTTGCCACAGCCGGCAGGGCCGGAAAACAGCAATGTACACGGTTCTTTTTGTGGGTTGATTCGGTTGCCCCACTGAATGCTCTTCTGACCGAGTGGCAGTTGCTGTGAAAAATCAGAGGCCATGTCAAAAGCATGGCTGGCCGATACACCCATAGATGTCAGATGATCGAATGCTTCCTGCTCATCGGCACGGCCAAGCGCCTGGCGAAGATTGCCCGATTCTTTATTGCCAAGCCCTTCAACAATGCGTTCAAGCCGCTCAAGGGTGGCATCAGTGTGATGATGGTGAATTGCACCTGTATCTGGCGTTACCGCAGGCTGACTGGTTGCGGAACGATCCGGTACAGATTTTAGATGGTCAGGCTCATTGCTGTCATCGAGTGCGGCGTGTACGTGCCATAATTTGTTGCCATCGGCGCTATCAGTTTGTTGGCGATCCAGAATAAGCGCATCAGGCCCCATTTGCTGACGTACTTTGGCCAGCGCTTCATGTAATCGAGGGGCGGAGAATATTTTAATGCGCATCGTATAAGCTCACTCTGGCCAGAGACTGGATATCGGTTTGTGGTGGAATTTCGGCAATGGATAGCACTACAACGCGGGTCATCACCTTGCGCAGAGCACGGGACAGCGCGCCGCGCAATTGCGGCGTGGTTAACAGCACCGGCATATCGACATCGAACTGACTGGAAACTTCATTCATGCGTGTCATAAAGCGTTGCCATTCCGCCATTTCCAATGGCAGCCCCCAACCTTGTTGTTGCATGGTGCGCTCGCTCATGCGTTGTTCCATTTCGCTATCAAGCATAAATACCGGCAGTTCGCCCTGAGCGTTCAGGTAGCGTTGGGTAATGGTGCGTCCGAGTCGTTCTCTGACTTTTTCGACCAGTTCATCCAGGCTTAACTGTTGTCCGGCATTATCGGACAGGGCTTCGAGAATCAGCATCAAATCACGGATCGGCACCCATTCGGAGAGCAATCGCTGCAATACATTTTGCAGCAGTCCGGGCGTGACCTGCGAAGGTACAATTTCCTCAACCACCTTGGCATGGCGTTGGGAGAATTTATCGAGTAATTCATGCACCTGCGTGCGATCAAGCATGTCGGCGGCCTGAGCGCGCAACAGTTCGGTCAAGTGGGTGATGATGACGGTGGATGGTTCGACCACGGTATAGCCCGATAATTCAGCCTGTTGGCGTTTGTCTTCGCTAATCCATACTGCCGGCAAACCGAAAGCCGGTTCCTGCGTGGCGATGCCTTCAACGGCAGGGCCGGTAATCTGGCTTTCCAGCGCCAGCAGGTTGCGCGGCCTGATTTCACCCTTGCCGACAATGGCGCCTCGAATCATAATCTGATAATCCGATACACCCAGTTGCAGATTATCCTTGATATGCACCGGCGGCAGTACAAAGCCGATTTCCTGGGTGATCTGGCGGCGCACTTTTTTCATGCGTTCCAGCAGATTGCCTTCGCGGCTGTTTTCTACCAGATCAATCAGGCCGTAACCGATTTCGAGCCGAATCGGATCTTCAATCAGTAATTCATCCAGATCGGCATCGGGTGCGGCTTCGGCCACCGGCGTAACATCTTCAGCAACCGTTTCAAGGGCTTGCTGTTGCTGGCCCAGATGCAGATACCAGCCGCTGGTGCCGAGGCCGAGCGCCAGTATCAGAAATGGGAAAAAGGGCAGGCCTGGTACCATACTCAGTAATAATAACGAGCCGCTGGCAACCCAGTGTACTTTCGGATGCTGGGTGAACTGGGCCTTTAATTCTTCCGGCAGCGAAACATTGCCGCTGGCGCGAGTAATGATGATACCGGCGGCGGTGGAGATCACCAATGCGGGGATTTGTGACACCAGACCATCACCGACCGTCAAAAGGCTGAATACCGCCATGGCGTCGCTGGCCGACATGCCATATTGCATGACGCCGATAACTAAACCGCCGATCAGATTGATCATGGTAATAATTAAACCGGCTACGGCATCGCCGCGCACGAACTTGGAAGCGCCATCCATGGCGCCATAGAATTCCGCTTCGCGGGCGATATTGTCGCGCCGGGTACGGGCCTCGCGTTCATCAATCAGGCCGGCATTCATATCGGCATCAATGGCCATTTGTTTACCCGGCATGGCATCGAGGGTGAAGCGTGCGGCGACTTCGGCAATGCGGGTGGAGCCCTTGGTGATGACGATGAAGTTGATCAGCACCAGAATGAGGAAAATAATCAACCCGACGACGGTGTTGCCGCCGACGACAAACTCGCCGAAGCCTTGAATGACATGGCCTGAGGCCGATGGGCCTTCCTGTCC
Organism: uncultured Zetaproteobacteria bacterium; assembly: GCA_964442955.1. Lineage (GTDB taxonomy): Bacteria > Pseudomonadota > Zetaproteobacteria > Mariprofundales > Mariprofundaceae > Mariprofundus. Next base: position 12,355 of record CAYUBK010000045.1, read on the forward strand.
GTGCAATAAAATCAAACGCGTCGTGGCCACATTCAGCGACAGCCGGAACAGCGTGGTTAGTAGTAACAGCGATGGGAAAACAGAGAATTCCAGCGGTTTAACGACATAAATCGAAGTAAGCAAAATCAGGATACCAACGGTCAGGTTGGCGGCCAGCAGGATATCCATCAGCCAGGTCGGTAATGGCACCATCATCACCAGCAACACGCCGAGCACGGCGATAGCCAGCATGATATCCGGTTGTTTGCCGAGACGCTGCAATGTCATGGTTGCTGCTGACTGCATCTGTTATATCACTCCTGTATTACGGTTATGCATGGCGATCATCGCTGCTTGAGGCGGAAGATTTCCGCCAGAATGATGGCGATAGCTTCAAACAGTTCTTCGGGGATTTCATCGCCGATCTCTACATGCTTAAACAAGGATCTTGCCAAAGGTTTGTTTTCACGCAGCGGAATGTTATTTTCACGCGCGATTTCTCTGATTTTGGCGGCGATATGTCCTTGCCCTTTGGCCAGTACGCGTGGCGCACCAATGCTGCCTGGCTCATAAGCCAGTGCGACGGCCAGGCGGGTCGGGTTGGTGATGACCACATCGGCCTTGGGCACATCGGCCATCATGCGATTCTGGGCCTGCTGCATCTGAATCTGACGGATTTTTGACTTTAACTGCGGGTCACCTTCGCTTTCCTTGTGTTCATCGCGCTGTTCTTTTTTCGACATGCGCATCGATTTCATATGTTCCCAGCGTTGATACAGCACATCGGCCAATGCCATAAAGCCAAAAATAATAGCCACCAGGGTGACAATTTTTATACTGCCGGTCACAGCCAGTGTGGCGATATCGGAAGGATCTTTCAGGGCTGAGTGCAGAATTTGAGGGAATAAACCGGACACAGTGATATAGCAAATTACGGATATAATCGTCAGTTTGAGTATGGATTTGATGAGTTCGGCCAGTGATTTGGTCGAGAACAGGCGTTTGAAGCCTTTTAACGGACTTATTTTTTCCAGTTTAGGTTGCAGCGTCTCGAAGGTGAACACAGGGCCGGAAACCATAAATGTGACCAGCATACCGAGCAGCAGAATAGGTATGGCAATGGGTAGAATCACCATGGCCATATCGGCGCCGGTGGAGATTAACAGGGTTTGCATACCTTTGCCGGTGGTTTCCATGCCGGCTTTGCCGGACAGGTAATCGCTCATCACGTGCATCAGGCTATCGGCCAGCCAGCCCCCTACACCCGTGACGACAATCAGGCTGAGCACCAGGAAAGAAATGGCCGTTGACGGTTCCTTGCTACTCGGTACCTGACCTTTTTTGCGGGCATCCTCAAGCCGTTTATCGGATGCCTCTTCGGTTTGTTGGCTTTTGTCTTGATCGTCGGCCATGGCTTATTGCCCGGCCAGGTGGCGCAGGAATAGTGGCACCTGACCCGATAGCGATGTGAATGCTTCGCTCATCAGATAAATAAATGCCGGGATACCCAGCCCGAAGGACACCATGCCGAGACCGACAGTGAGCGGAAAACTGACAAAAAACACCTGAATTTGAGGGACTGCCCGAGCTAGCAGCCCCAGCGCAATATAAACAAAGGTCAACAGTAACATGATTGGCGCGGCCAGTTTCAGGGATAGTACAAACATCGCT
>CAYUBK010000046.1:0-13594 GCA_964442955.1 uncultured Zetaproteobacteria bacterium
TACACGCATCCCGGTCCAGTTGATGTGCATCGCGATCCTGTACCAGCAGGCCGCCATTGACGCGTTTGAATTCAAGACCGCCGCTTACTGGTTTGGCAGAAGGTGCCAGCATCAGGCGCAGATTTTTGCGCTCTTTCAATACGGCACGCGCCGCATCGGAAAATCCAGGTGCAATCACCACTTCCATAAAGGTTTCAGCAATCAATTTGGCGGTTGCTTCGGTGAGTTCACGATTAAATGCAGCAATGCCACCGAAGGCCGATACCGAATCAGCGGCGCGGGCGCGCTCATAAATCTCGGCCTGCGTGCCGCCGCCCATGGCTACACCGCACGGGTTGGCGTGTTTGACAATCACCACGGCCTCATCTCCCAAATCGCGTACCAGTGCGAAGGCGGCATCAGAGTCGGCAATATTATTGTAGGAAATCGCTTTGCCCTGCAAAACAGGACAGTCGGCCAGCGACAGACCGGAATCTTCAGGGTCGGCATAGAATGCGCCGGACTGATGCGGATTCTCGCCATAACGCAGTTCGTCGGCGGTCTTGATAAACTGGCGGGTAAAGATATCGGGGAAAGCGCGCTTTGTGCCATCATCGTTGAGCGCAGAAAAGTGATTGGCAATGGCGCCATCGTAGGCGGCCGTGTGGGCGAATGCCTTGACGGCCAGCGCCCGACGACATGATTCATCCAGCGCATCCTTAGCCATCGCATCAAGCACCATGGCGTAATCGGATGGATCGACCACAATGGTGACGAATTTATGATTTTTGGCCGAAGCACGCACCATGCAGGGGCCGCCGATATCGATGTTCTCAATCGCATCGGAAATGGTACAACCTTCTTTGGCGACAGCCTCGCGGAACGGGTAGAGATTCACACAGACCAGATCAATCTGTTCAATATCGTGCTCGGCCATCGAGGCCAGATCGCCGTCGTTATCGCGTCGAGCCAGAATACCGCCATGTACTTTCGGATTCAGCGTTTTGACACGCCCGTCCATCATCTCGGGGAAACCGGTGTAATCGGACACATCGCGACATGCAATGCCGGAGTCACGAAGCAGCTTCGCCGTGCCGCCAGTTGAGAGAATTTTGACACCACGCTCTGTCAAGGCTCTGGCAAAATCTGCCACGCCTGTTTTGTCTGAAACGCTGATTAGCGCCTGGGAAATAGAAGCCATAATGGATACTCCGATAAGGTTTTAAAAGGGAGCGGCAAGCTACGCGCTGGTCGATTGCGTGCAACCAATGATCGCGACCAAACGGTTCGCAACCCAAACACTGGGAATGAACACTCCGCAACACAAAGAAAGGGCGCCTTGGCGCCCTTTCTTTGTTTTAAAAACTGCTGTTAATTAAAGTGTTTTCAAAAAGGCAATCAAATCGGCTTGTCGAGCAGGGTCACAAATCCGTCGTGCCGGCATCTTGGTTTTAGCAGATGGATTTCCTGACAAAACTTTGACTGCTTTTTTGGAGTCACAGCTCCACATGGAAAGATTTTTCTCGTTCCAAACCCAGCCGCCTGCCGCCAGCGCTGCACTGTATTTCATACCGGGCATAATGCCTGCCTTGCGTCCAACAATACCTTTAAGGCCCGGCCCGACTTTCTTCTTGTCGGTAAAGTTATGGCATACGGCACAATTTTTAGCCAACGCCTTGCCCTTGCTTAGATCACCTTTTATTTTAATGGCAACAGGCGCCACAGTTTTGGGCAAGGGCTGTGATTTTTCCACAGGTTTGGCTACGGCTAGCGCTTTTGGTGCAACTATCGCCTTCGGTGCTGGCGCAGCTTTGACGGCGGCAACGGTCGCCTTTTTTTCAACAACTTCTTTTACCGCCGCCGGCTTCAACTGAATTGCTTCAACTTTGGATTTTACATCAGCACTGGCTTGATGCATTGCTGCCACAACGCTCTGAGCCGCTTGGGTTTCAGCCGGCTTGGTCACTGCCACTGCATCACTTGCGGAAACAGTATTTACAGGAACTGCACTTTCAGGAGCAGCTGCTTGTTTCTGTTCCGTTACAACTGGCGCTTGTTTGGTTTCATTAGCAGCCACGTTCGCGGTTACTGCTGCCGGCTCGGCAGGCGCTTTTGCTGCCGGCGCTTTTTCATTCTGACAGGCGGACAACGCCAACGACATCATTACTATTAAAAAGAATTGTTTTTTCATAAAGCCTCCATCATGACTATTTCGTTAAACATTGGCAGAACAGTATCCTGCTAGCTTTCTTCGAAACAGGCACGCAAAACCCCGTAAAAGGGTATTTATTGCGCCTGGTTCAGCCGATGCGATTACTCCGGCTTGTGATTCGGGCATCCATGGCCCTCACCCTGCGAGCGTACCTATGGCACATCCAATTCGGCTATCCTGCCGAATTGTCGATATGCACATCCATCTGCGGATAGGGGATTGAAATACCTGCATCGTCGAAAGCTAACTTGATTTTTTCTGTGGCATCGAACTTAACACCCCAGTAATCACTCGCTTTAACCCATGGGCGCACAACAAAATTAACACTGGAATCAGCCAGTTCAGCCACGGCAATCAATGGTGCAGGATCTGAAAACACACGCGCATCAGCATCCAGAATGGACTGCATGATTTCTTTGGCCTTGCGAATATCATCATCGTAACCGATGCCAAACACCATATCGATGCGGCGAGTATCGCGAGCGGAGTTGTTGGTAATCGTGCCGCCATAAATGGCTCCGTTGGGTATGATGATTTCACGGTTATCACCTGTTTTCATACGGGTGGAAAAAATACCGATCTCTTCAACTACGCCGGAAACACCTGCCGCTTCAATAAAATGCCCCACCTTGAACGGACGGAACACAATCAACAGTACGCCGGAAGCAAAATTCTGCAGCGAGCCCTGCAAGGCCAACCCGACAGCCAGTCCGGCAGCGCCAATCAGGGCGATAAACGAAGTGGTATCCACGCCCAGTTGATCGAGTGATGCGATAATAATAAACAGCAATAACAGTGCATTGAGAATAGAGTGAACAAAGCTGACCAGCATGTCGTCCATGCCTGCTTTTTTGAGCATCTTTTCAACTACATTCAACAATATGCCAGCCACCCAGCGACCAATAACAAATATCGCCAGCGCCATAACAATATTGATCGCCCACGGTATGACGTAGAGATTAATCATTTCCTGGATGTTCGTTGATTTCGGCATGTGTTCTCCCCTGTTTGATTCATATGAAATGCTATCCACCATGAGTTGGAGGAATGGCTTCAGCCGCGCTGCGAACCATGCCCTGAATTTTCATCATAGTGTAGTGTTCCGAATAGGATACCTTAATTTATATAATATTCGGAACACTACACTATGCACCGACAAACCGACAAATTCTTGACCCTAAATGCTTTGGATAAGGCTTGGGCTTGACTTATATTCCATGGTAATCGATAATAATATTGGAGTGAGGAGAATAGTTTAGACCGTTCGTCTAATCTCTTTGCATGAAAGCCATGCTTGTAGATTGCTATTCCATATCAGACTGTCTATTCGCAATAGTCGGGAGCCAATCGTTACCCGGTGCATCACAGAGGAGGGAGTAATAAATGAAGCCATTCAATAGTGCCGGAAATACCGGTTCGGATCTTGGAATGACAGCTCGATTACGGATCATTATTTTTTTGCCTATGCTGTGGGCAATATTGACAACAGGGTGCTCCGATTCCAATCAGGCTAGTAGCAACATACAAAACACGAACCCAATACTTCAAGTGGAAATGGCCGAGCCGAGAGTAGCAATCGCATCCTCCACTATCGAATCACTGTACAGTCAATCGGTTTCCGACAGTCAGCCCGAGGATATCTCGGCCTTATCAAGTCAACTGGCGCAGGCCAGCCAGTCCGATCCTAATTGGCCGTTACTATGCTATCTCACCGGTGAGGTTCAGTCGCGGTTCGGAGATAGTCAGGCTGCCAGGCACTCATTCAGCTTATTACTAAATTGGGCTGTCAGGCTTTCTGATGATCAGCCCTATCTGGTCAGATGGGGCGGAAGCGGGGTGGTTGGCATGGGGGTATGGCGTTTGCTGACCATTGTATATGGTCAGCAAGATCAGCCGGACAACCAAGAGATTACAGATCTGTTCGGAAAAATAGACAGAATTACCAAAACGCCGTTTTTTGTCGGCATGGGTTCCAATACTCTGTTGCCATCGGTTCCAAAGCTAAAGGAAAATATAGCCAAACTTATGGTTAGCATTAGCTGGCGTTCGGGGATGCAGAAAGAGGCCAGAAAACGCTATGTTGATTTCGTCTCGGTTGATTCCACTAAAGGGGAAGACAGTCGGGAAATTTCAGCTATCAGGGACGGGTTGATTGCCCAAGGACAAATTTCCAGAGTTCGTCTGAAATCATTTCAGTTACATAGGCAACTTAAATTCACCATGACCAAACAGCGGAAAAATCAGGTAATCGAGGAACTCAGAGGGCTTTGGGAGAACCTTTCGATTCCTGACGATATTCGGGCTAAGGCTGGATATGAAGTGGCGTATTCCTACCGATTCGACAGACGAAAAAGAAATGATGCCATTCACATTTACGAAAGCATTATCGCACAATATGCTGAAAAATATCCACTCACGACGCAAAAGGCGCTATATCAAATCGGCATGCTGTATAACCGTGGCAGAACCAACGGGCGAGACAGAATTAAATTTTTTGAATATATGCAACGCATTATCAATACTTATCCCGAAGGCGACGTCGCCGATAGCGCACTATATCAGGTCGCAAGCGAGTATCTGTTTTTTCCGCAGCCGGACTATACGAAGGCCATTGACTATTTTAAGCAACTTCGTGAGTTTAAAGGTGCGAATGACTGGCTGGATTCGGCCCATTTTTTAGCTGCCATTGCCCTGATTAATCGCAATCAGACTGGTGATCTGGAGCAGGCGGATCAATTGCTACAGGACTACCTTACACACCTCCCCAAAGGTGCTTTCCAGTTGCGTAGCCGATTCTGGAGAGGCCGAATTGCTGAGCTACAGGGTGACCGCGACAAGGCAAAAAAACTGTTTAGCGAATTGGTCGAACTGGTTCCATTCGATTACTATGGCATTCGGGCAAAAATGCATCTGGAGTCAGGGCAACAGGCCATCAATAAAGGCATTCCTGCTAAGAATTCCAACGTCTGGAAGGATTTTAACAAGGTCTTTCAGACAAGCTCAATTGTATCCGATCTTACAAATTTAACGCCGTTTCACCAGCGCTTGGCAAACAATCAGAAGTTGTATCTACAGACGAAAGCTGCTGTTGATGGCATCGGAAAGCTATTCAAAAACCGGGTGGACAATATTGCATTAGAGGAACTGGATGAAAGGCACCTGATTCCTGCCGTGTCTCTGTTGCTGGCATTTCGGGAAGATGCGCGTGCTGCTCGCTCGAGTGTCGACACAGCCGGCAACTATCTTCATCTTGGCGGCTTCTTCGGCGAAAAACTGGCCGATTGGCCCATGGCTCTACAGATGTTGCAGATTCGCAGTACCGAATCGGCTGCGTTGATGAAGGAGATGCAGAATGACCCGCATTATCTGGCGACGGCCTATCCTAACCTGGCTTTGTTGCCCGACATTCAAAAGGCAATTGATGTGGCGCTTGATCAATATCGCTGGGCGATGCCGGAATTAGATGAATTTTCTAAGAGCTTGATTTACGCAGTTATTCGACAAGAAAGCTCATTCTTCTCAGCTGCTATCTCCAAGACGGGTGCAATCGGTTTGTTCCAGCTGATGCCCTACGTTTATGAGAGTGCAAAGTTAAAGACATGCAGATCCGGCTGCCCCCGTTTCTCGCCGTTCATAGCAATGTGCAATATCACTTTCTGGTCCTGTTGGGCGAACAAGGAGCATCTAATGGAGTCACCTTCAGGCATTGCTGGTTCAGATGATCTTCGCCTGGCGGCTATTTTCGGGATGGTCAAACATAACGCCGGAATTGGAAACCTGAGACGATGGGTTTACGAATGGGGTGATAATCCGATTACCCGAGACCTTGAGATGAAGATTGATACCTTCCGATTCCATGAAACCCAGCATTTTGTAAGACGTGCGATGAGTTATGTCACGATTCTGGAATCCAGCGGCATGTTTTCAAGTGCCGTAGCATCAGAGGGAGGAAGCAACGATGAATGATCAGAATCAGGATGAGAAAGTACATCAATCCACTATATCTGACAAAGTATGGCTGATGGTTGGGCTGGTGCTTTTGCTGGCCACGCTTGCGATTGCCATGTTTTCCAACGACCTCAACGACAATTCGGCTTTCATCCTCAATATTCTTGTTGCGGCGGGAGTGGCAATGCTGACACAAGGGCTGACTGGATTTACTAAAATCGATTTGCCGATACTTGGAAAAGGAAAACTTCGTGCTGGCGGATCCTTGGCCGTCCTTTTTGGTATACTTTTCATTAGCCCCTTTCAGCAAGGGAAAGCTCCGGAGCACGGTAGTTCAGTTCCAATCGTTCAGGAAAAGCGGTGCTTGTTTATCAATGGACTTCATGTGAAGCCTGATACCTTCGATAGTCTACAGGAATTCACCGAGAAAGCGGAACTGACATTATCTGGGGACAATGATTGCGGTCGGCCAGTGGTGGCTGGCCTCTATTTGCGTTTTGGAGAGGCGGTCGATAAAAAGAACCATACTATGCGCGCTAACCCGGTAAAAGCTGATTGCACAGATAAGCATTTTGACCCCAGTTGCTGGCGCTATCAGAATCCTGTGCCATTGTCAGCAAAAAAGGGGGAGTGGACAATCAAAGTTCCAGCTCCGTCTTTTGTCAATTTAAGCGAGGTAAAAGGAGATGTAACATTGAACTGGGAAGCGAGAGATTTCGATAACCCTGAAAAAGAGCCGCCACTTGGTAAAAGCAGTCTGACCATCACGATCGCCAACCGTGATGAATAAAGTAACAAATCGAGCAGGATTACCATATTCGATTTTGATGCAGATAGCCAACGGAACCCTTTGAGAGTGCCCTAAGCTTTGTGTAAAGGATCAAACTGACAGCGTGTTCCGACGAACCCATAGGAGTGAAGGATCCTGGCTTAATTTAGGTGTTTGGATTCCGCGCCAACTTGAATCACAAAAAATGAAAAGGCTTCAAGCTTTTATTCCGTAGCTAATATGGCACAAGCTTACCATCAAAAGCGATGAATTCACCACCGGCATAGTTTCGGGCATCGGCAATCACCTGCGCCATGCCAGCCACCGATGTTGCCACATCGATCAAGCCGGCCTGATGCGTCATATCCGTTTGCACCCAGCCCGGATGTAGCGTGACGACCTGTACGCCAAACGGGGCCAGATCGACGGCCATGGATTTGGATACGATCACCAGTCCGGCTTTGGCGGCGCGGTAGGCATAGGTTCCGCCGCTGCCGTTATCGGCGCTGGAGCCCATCTTGGAACTGACATTGGCGATAATGCCCTGTGCCGCAATCACCCGCCCTTTCAAGCGTTGCACCACGCGCAACGGACCGACACAATCAATATTGAATACCTCATGCATGGCTTCCGCCGTGATATTCTCCAAAGACTGGCCGTCTTTGCCCGGCCCGTAGATGCCGGCACTATTAATCAGCACATCTATCGTATCGGGCAGGTCGCCAACCGGGCTGGCGTCGGCCCCGACATCCCATTGCACAGTTGCCAATAATGGCGAATCAATATCTTTCAACGCTCCCGGGCTCAAACGATAACAGGCCCACACAGCAGCACCCTGCGCCAGATAATGTCGCACAAAACCCAGTCCGAGTCCCCGGTTTGCGCCGGTAATCAATACATTCATCGCCTTCTCCTCCGGTCCGTGTTGAATAACCGTATTGGATAACTTGCCTGCACTGCTGCTATCCTTGCCACATGCCAAGCCTAACCTGCCACGCATTGCCACGCCAAAGCATGTTCGATTTCCTGAAGGGAACATGGACAGATCGCCTGATTCTGATTATTTCTCTCGTCGGTATTATATCGCTCTGGTTTATCATACAGGCGCGCATCGCGGCAGGCCCGGCCATGGCCGATATTTATCATGGCGATACATTGGTCGCCACCTATCCACTACCACAAAAAGGGGAGAATCCGATTCATTTTCAAGTTGAAGGGGAACTGGGCCTGTCGGATATTATCATTGACCAGCAGGGCGCGCGCATCGCCTCGTCGCCTTGCGCATCGCAACGTTGCGTGCTGTCCGGCCCGCATCGCCATGCCGGTGATTTGATTGCCTGCGTGCCCAACCGGATTTTGATTACCCTGCGCGGGCATACTGAATCCGCCTTCGATGCCATCGTCGAGTAAGTCATGAAGGACGCCGTGAAAGAAGCCATATTACCCCGCCCCCCGCTGGCTGAACTGGAATCAAAAGCCCGCTGGCTGGCGCTGTTGATGCTGGCCATTGGCCTGCACGTGTTTGAAGCCTCGCTACCCAGCCTCGGCCCGTGGTTCAAGCCGGGTCTGGCCAATCTGGTGACTTTGCTGGCTTTGACCATGATGGGGCCACGAGCCGCAGTATCGCTGGCAATCGGGCGAGTCATTGTCGGTAGTTTTTTTATCGGCACGCTGTTCACCCCGACCTTTATTATCAGCATGGCCGGCGGATTAACGGCGGCGCTGGTGATGATTGCTGCATGGCGCTGGATTCCGGGCATTAGTCTGGTCGGCATCAGCCTGCTCGGCGCGTTGGCCCACATGCTGGCTCAATTCGTCAGCGTCGAGTTTTTATTTATCCAGCAGCCTGCACTTTACTATGCGTTGCCGCCGCTGCTTATCCTGTCCTGCATAAGCGGCTGGATAAATGGCGCACTGGCAGGGTATATTGCCGCTCGATTACATCATGAAAAAGACTATGAAGAAATTTAATATCAAACCCCAACAGCAGCGCTTCAGCTTCTCGTTCGCGGCCTCTCTGGCCGTACATATCCTGTTGGCGATATTCATTACGACGGCAAACCACGACAAACCGCTGCCGAAAAAAGAGCAGCCACAGATTATGGATGTAACGCTGCTGGACGATAAAAAGAGCCCAACCAAAAAACCGGCCAAGGATGCGCATACCATGGCCAATCGCAATGCCGTCGGCAGCAGCAAGAAGGCGCAGGATAAAATCACCCGCCACGCCAGAGCCCCCATGACCGGGCAGCAACGCACACCCAGGCCTGCCCCTCCGAAACAACAAAAAACGCCGCCGCCGGCACCTGTTAAGCCGCAACGCACCCGCATGCTGGCCAAGCGCGGACCAACTCCGGACACCCATAAACCCGTCAAAAAATACAAACCTGAGAAACGTAAGAAACACAAGCCACAGGTGAAACCCAAAAAGCAGGTGCCACTGGCCAATTTGATGCCATCGGCCATGGCCTTATCGCAATTATCGCGCGATTTCGCCCGCGAACGGCGCATGAAGCAAAAACTCAATCGTGAAGCGGATATCCCGATCAATACACGGCAAGTCAAGTATGCTCCCTATGCGCATGCACTGGTGCGGGCGCTGGAGGAGCAATGGCGACCGGGTCAGGCTCGCTACGATGAGTTTCCAGCCGATGCCAGACAGGCACTGGTGAAACTGACCATCGAACACGATGGTTCGCTTGGCGGCGTAGAAATTCTGCGCCCGAGTCCGATTCCGCAAATCAATGACAGCGCCATCGAAGCCATTCATATGGCTGCGCCGTTTAAAGTGCTGCCATCATCATGGGGGCTGGACCGGGTCAGCTTTTATCTGACCTTTGAGGTGATTGAGGATCGCTTTGTCTTCCGGCCGATGTAAATCCCTGCTGGACTGGTATCGGCTGCATGCGCGCCCATTGCCATGGCGCCAAACAGTTGATCCCTATCGCATCTGGATATCCGAAATCATGTTACAACAAACGCAGGTCAAAACCGTGCTGCCGCGTTATCAGCAATGGTTCGAGCAGTTCCCGGACATTCAATCGCTGGCCACCGCCTCACTTAATGATGTATTGAAAGCATGGGAGGGATTGGGCTATTACCGCCGCGCCCGCTTTATTCATCAAGCCGCGCAATACATCGTGAACAAACATGGTGGTGCATTCCCCTCCGAATTTGATGATATGCTAGCACTGCCCGGCATTGGTCGCTCCACGGCAGGAGCAATCGCCTCATTCAGCTTTGCCGCCAATACGCCGGTGCTCGATGGCAATGTGAAACGGGTACTGAAACGCTGGCATGGCCAGCCCGATCTGGCTGACAAGGCACTATGGCCGCTGGCTCAACAAGCTTTGGATGCATCCGGCAATCCAGCCTGCTGGAATCAGGCCATGATGGAGCTTGGCGCAACGGTTTGTTCGGCCAAAGCTGCCGGTTGCGACCTGTGCCCGGTGAATTCATGCTGCGCTGCGGCCTTTCAGGTGCCCTATGCAGCAGAGGCGCGTAAAACCGCGCCAGTTCAAAATGTTCATTGGCAGGTGCAACTGCATACCTGTCCGGAAAAAGGCATCTGGCTATCGCAACGTCCGGCTTCCGGCATTTGGGCGGGGTTGTGGACACCACCTATCACTGAGCTGAAGCAAGCACCGGATTCAAGCCCTGCGCATATTCACCAACTGACGCACAGACGATTACATTTGTACCCGCTCATTTCGGATGCCACGCCAAGCGGTGAAGGGCTATGGGTTCGCTGCATCGAAGGCTATGCCCTGCCTACCGGCATCCACCGTCTGTTGGAGAAAATAGATTTATGAAGCGATTGCTGATTTTCTTTTACTTGTTGCTACCAACTGTTGCCGGTGCGGCAGCGCCACAAACAGGCATGGTGGTCGCCGCACAGGCAGATGCTGCAAAAGCAGGCATTGAGATGCTGAAAAAAGGTGGCAATGCCTTCGATGCAGCGGCAGCTACGGCGCTGGCACTGGGTGTATTAGAGCCCGGTTCATCCGGCATTGGTGGCGGCGGTTTTTTCCTGCTCTATATCGCCAAAGAAAAACGCTATGTGATGATTGATGCGCGTGAAACTGCACCGAAACTGGCAGGCCATGGCAAAATATATCAAACACAATCGAGCATCGACGGGCCGCAATCGGCTGGCGTACCCGGACTGGCTGCCGGTGTTGATCATCTGGTTCATCAATATGGTAAATTAAAACGCGACCAAATCACCCAAGCTGCGATTCGCCTGGCTCGACAAGGCTTCATTGCTTCACCTCGTTTGAAAAGCATGCTCAACTGGCGTGGCAAGGTATTGAACGATGCTGCGCGGCGTATCTATTTATCCGGTTCCACTATCAGGCAACCAGCATTGGCCGATACGCTGACCCGTTTCGCCAAAGGTGGCGCTGAAGATTTTTATCGTGGCGAAACAGCCGGGCGACTGGTGGCCGATATGAAACGTGATGGTGGCCTGATTCGTGAAGCGGACCTGGCCGCCTATCGAGCTATCGAACGGCAACCGGTTGTTTTTGATTATCAGGGGTTCCATATTGTCTCGGCCGCACTACCCTCTTCGGGTGGCTTAACGCTGGCGCACATTTTTGGCCAGCTGAAAAAAGACCATCTGAAATCAATGAGCAAGGCTGACCAGATACATCTGCTTATCGAAACCATGAAACGCGCTTACCGCGACCGCAACCAGCACCTGGGTGATCGCGACTATGTGCAAATCCCGGCGGATTATCTGGATGCAAAGCGGCTAAAGAAACTGCGCCAGTCGATCCACATGGATCGCGCCACTCCTTCCGCTGATCTGACCGGCTTAGCTGAACCGATCGGTGCCAGCGTGGATACCACCCATTTCTCGGTGATTGATCGCGAGGGCAATATGGTGAGTGCCACGCTGTCGATTAACTACGGCTTCGGCTCCGGTTATGTATCCCCATCCACCGGCATCCTGCTCAATGATGAAATGGATGATTTCGCCACCCGTCCAGGCCAACCCAATGCTTACGGCCTGGTGCAGGGCGCGGCCAATGCCGTGGCGCCCGGCAAGCGAATGCTCTCATCCATGACGCCAAGTTTCGTGATTGGCCCGAACCGTACCTTCATTGTCGGCACACCAGGCGGCTCACGTATCATCTCCATGGTATTGCTGGCATCGCTGGGGTTCATCCAGCATGAAACGTCACCTGCCAACTGGGTAAATGCACCGCGTTTTCATCATCAATTCCTGCCCGATGCGGTACAATATGAAACTGGCGCATTTCCCGCTTCAGTTGCTACTGATCTCAAACAGCGCGGTCATAAGCTGAAGCCATTAAACCGCAGCTACGGCAATATGCATGCCATCCTGCTGGATCGAACCAGTGGCCATGTGGCCGGCATCGCCGATCAACGCGGCGAAGGCAGTGCTATTTCAACCCAATGAAGGCAGCACATGGTGATCAGGCTGGCAGTCGGCGACCAAACCGTAAAAGCTACGGCATCGCTTATGGAAGCTTTCTTTTGTGCGGCCTCTTTGCCTTGTTTACGGGCCTTGCAAGCCTGATTCCTGCATCTTCAGGCTGGGCAGGAGGTATAGGGTTTCTTGTGATCTTACCGCTGTCATTTTTCGTTTTAGCCGCATGGTGCACCGGCATATGGCAAACCATTGTATTGCCAAAACAACCACTGCTCACTGCGCTTGCTCTGTTTTCCGTCTGTTATATTCTGGAAATCATGACTGAATTCGGCCCCGCTCCGTTCTATAATGCTGCCAACTGGGTGTATGGTGCGATCACCATCATAGTTTCGCTGTATTGGTTCTTTATTCAACGCAAGCACGGTTCAAATGCACCTTTGACATAAGCACGCTCCAACAAACTGCTAATTGCTGTGGTGAGGCTCATTCAATCACAGACCAATGTATGATGGCTTTCATAACTTGATATTTTGCTGAATCGCATCGAGTTTTTGTTTGAATCCCTCATCTTTTTGTAATCTCCCCTCCAACTTTCTCACAGCAGTGCTCAATGTTGCTACATCGCGATTAAAATATGTTGCAACCGCCGTCAAAGTCTCTGCGCCAAACATTCCCATGAGCCACGCAACTATCGCTCTGGCCTCCGCATGCTTCCTCACTCTGCTGCGTTCAGCCAGTGCTAAAGGCTCAAGTTCATAAAACCTGCAAACCTCAGTAATACACTCTTCCAGGCTGACCTTTCTTCCGTCATTAAATTGCTTTGAAAGTACCTTTTCAGCAAAGCGATCATCACCCAACACACGCACATCACTTGTTCCAGCATGAAACTCAGGTCGATGCGGTTCGGACAAGCCTTCTTCCACAAAAGAACCATATCCCTGCCTTGCAGCATCCAGCCTCGTTGAAAAGCGGGAAAGCACAACATCTGAAGTCAACCACGGCAGTACTTCCGCCCCTGTATATGCCAGGTGGCTACTCCACAAATAAGCAGATGGATCTTCTATCATCCCTGCGCGCACCGGGTTCAAATGCGTATAGCGTACCAACTCAAGCAAATAACTCTCTTCATCAATCAACAAGGCCTTGAATCGACCTTGAAACAGGTGGCCTGTCCGCGATTGATGTTTATTAAACCAGCGGGTGTAACGAAAAGATAAATTCTGCATGATGCGGGAAAGGGGAATGCCGCCAACCTGAATCACAAGGTGAACATGGTTCGTCATCA
>CAYUBK010000047.1:0-13230 GCA_964442955.1 uncultured Zetaproteobacteria bacterium
GCGTCATTTCGGTGTGATAACATGGGCCTTTTTTGAGCATGACAGCGTGCGAAAAGCCGGTAAAAGTTCGGGGGCACTGCTGGCATGAGAATTGCTTCCATAGAGGGAATATTCTATTCCGGGAGCGATGATTATGGCACAGGCATTGAAATGGCATGAAAAAATTACGATTGCGCACCGTTTAATCATTATTGGCGGATTGACCGTGTGTGCAGTGATTCTGGCGGGAATCATTCATACCAAAACTATTAATGATCTCGAAGATGTTGATATGCAGTCGGTGAGCGTTGGCAAGTTGATGGAGCGTGTCGATGGGCTGGCCGAGCAGATCAAATGGCAGGATGCGCTGACCCTGCGCATGACCAATGGCTCGGGGATCAGTCAGGCATATAAGGATGTGAATCAGGAAAATAATGATTCACTTGAATATGTGGCCAAAAATCTGCCCGATGCCGAGATGAAAAAAACAGCCAGCGCGTTGCAGCGCAGCCATACGGAATTTGATCAGCTTGTGCGCCGCTATGCGGAGAATAATGTGGTGATTGGCCTGAGCGAAAAGAAGGGGTTGCGTGGTGCGTTGCGCACTGCAGTGCACCAGATCGAAGCCAAGTTCAGAGAAATCGATAGCGATAAGTTGATGGTGTCGATGTTGATGCTGCGCCGGCACGAAAAAGATTTTCTGTTGCGCGGGTCGGGTAAATATCTGCAAAAACATAGCGCCGAAGCCAATAAGCTGCGCCGCCTGATTGCTAGCGCCAATATTCGCCCCGAGACCAAAGCCACAGTGCGGACGCAGTTGCAGCAATATCAGCATGATTTAAAAGCGCTGGCTGAAAAAAAGCTGGAGAATATTCATCTGCGTCAGCAGTTCGCCGATGCCTTCAATCAGGCCATGTTGCCCCGGCTGGATACACTGGATGAACAATTAGGCGGCCATATTGATGGCCTGCGCGATGAGGCTGCAGCCATCCATGATTCGCAGGCGCTGGTGTTCTGGGGCTTTGCGATGGCCATGCTGGCGATTATTATGCTGGTTTTATGGCGCATTGCGCTATCGATCCTGACCCCGCTTCGTCAGATTGCTGACAGTATGGATGCGCTGGATGATGGCGATACGACACATGATTTGAATATTCATATGGCGGGGATCATCGGCACCATGGTTGAATCGTATAACAAGTTGAAGCTAACGGTTGAAGAGGCGTTTCAGCTCAAGGCCGTGGTGGAGGCAACACCGCAGGCTACCATACTGGGCGATGCCAACACGCTGGATGTGACCTATATGAATCCGGCTGCGTTGAAATTATTCCGCAGCATTGAGCACGGCCTGCCGTGCCGGGCGGATGAGATTGTCGGCAAGAATATCGATATTTTCCACAAGAATCCGGCCCAACAGCGCAGTCTGCTGGCAAGCGATGCCAATCTGCCGCACCACGCCGGTTTTACGATTGGTGATCGTAGCATCGAATTTGATGCCTATCCGATTTACAATCCTCAGGGTGATTATGTATCGGTCATGGTATCGTGGAATGATGTGACCGAGCGACAGGAACTGGCCGGTGATTTTGAGAGCAACGTCGGTTCGGTGGTCGATGAAATCATGGATTTCGGTTCCCGCATGCAGGAAGCCTCTGAAACGCTGTCGGCCATGGCTGAACAAGCGACAGCGCAGGCGGAGGCTGTGTCCGGCAGTGCGCAGGAAGCCAGCTCTAATGTGGTGACCGTGGCATCGGCTTCCGAGGAGTTGTCCGCATCTATTGCTGAAATCACCCGTCAGGTGCGCGAAGCAGTGGAGATTTCGCATCAGGCTGTGGATGAAGCCAACAAGACCAACGAGACGGTGGGCAGCTTATCCTCGGCATCCGAGCAGATTGGTGAAGTGATTCGGGTGATTACCGATATTGCTGAGCAGACCAATCTGCTGGCGCTTAATGCCAGCATCGAGGCGGCCAGAGCGGGCGATGCCGGACGCGGCTTTGCCGTGGTGGCTGGCGAAGTGAAGGAACTGGCCAATCAGACGGCGCGGGCGACCGAACAGATTTCCGAACAGATTTCCCATATTCAGACCCAGAGCACGGATGCGGCCGGGGCGATTGGTAATATCGGTAAGATTATCGAACGCATGAACACGATCAATCAGGCCATTGCTGCGGCCACCGAAGAGCAGAATGAGGCAACGCGTGAGATTGCCCAGAGCGTGCAATACGCATCCGATGCGACTCATCGGGCCTCCGAAGAGATTGGCGGCGTCAGTGAATCCGCTGAAGAAACCGGCCGTGCTGCGGTTGAAGTGCTGGGCGTGGCCGGACAGTTGACCGATAAGGGCGGCGAATTATCGCAGCGGGTGAGCGATTTTTTGGACGGCTTGCGTCGTTAGGTAGCGATGGTGAGGCGCAGACACAGTCATCCGGGTATGCAGGCAGTAATACGATTGCAGCTGCATCGTTATCTGCTGACGCTAGCCTGTATGCGACGATAACTATGGCATCTGATCTGCCGACAGAGCGTTTCGCCCAGCAGAAATCTGCCCAGCCGGGTAGTGATTCCAATACTAATGTAGTTGTTGCAGCTGAGGATCAGCCTACAACGGATCAGACTGCGATGCCTGCCTGGTTAGCTGGCGGACGTAGTCGACGGGCCTGGTTGCTGCTGGGCGAGCGGGTTTTTTCACATCCGCGTTATGCCTTGATGGTTGTGGCTGCACTTGGTCTATGCGCCTTTGAACGCTATATCTGGGTGATGCTGCCGCTGGCGCTGTTTTTCAGTCTGGAGTGGGGTTTGCGTTTTTGGTTACAAAAGGAAAACGGCTGGAACAATAAATCTGAACTGGCTTTTTTGCTGCTTGATGGATTGGCAACTATCAGCTTATTCTCGGCCATATTGATGCCGGCCAATATCGCCTCGCAGGGCTTTTACCTGCGTCTGGCACGTTTGTTTCGCGGTATGTATCTGCTGCGCATGTTGCGCATCTTTCGTTTTCTCACCCACGATACGTTTGTCTATTCGCTTCCCTTTGCGCTTGCGGTAGCCGCATTGGCTGGTGTCGGGCTGGCGGTGGATAGCGTGGGCTTATACGCTGGCATTGTACTGTTGCTGGAGTTGCTGTGCCGGGGTGTTTCGATTGCCAAAGTGTTGCCTGAGGGCGGGCGGCGCAAGGCGGAGCAGGCTTTTTTGCCGCTGGATTTAATCGCCTCGCTGGCAGTGACCGGTCTGATTCCCGGTCTGTCACCGTTCTGGGTACTGCTGCGGTTGGCTCGTTTCCTGATTATGCTTAATCCCGTTGGCAATATCGCCAAGGCTGTCAATAAAGTGGCGCAGATGGCTGAAGTGCGCAGCGAAATCAGCATGTTGATGGGGATGTTGGTGACCTTGCTGGTGATTGGTTCACTGGCGGTGGTGTATCTCTATCCGGAAATGGATATCAATGATGACGGCGAAATGGGGCTGGCTGATTACGCGCCGTTCCAGATTATCCTGTTTGTATTCCGCCTGATTATGGATCCGGGTGCAGCTCCCCCGATGGCCTATTCACCGTGGCTGGTCGGTATGACCGTGGCGCTGGTCATGGCCGGGGTATTCTTCTTCGCGCTGCTGGTCGGCCTTGGCTCGAATGTGATGCATTATCTGTTGCGCGAATTATCCAATTCACCGTTATCGGCGCGCGAACACATGCTCTTTGTCGGCGGCAATGCACAGGCAGTGACGATATTGAAACAACTGGATCGTTTATGTGTGCGCATGCGCCGCTCGTTCCCGTCGGTGTGGTTGTTTTTCGGTGAGCCGCTGCATGAGGCGCGCAGTATCGGGCGCTGGCTGACTGTACGTCAGGTGGAAAGTGGCGAACGTGGTTTGATGGCTCGCTTTAATTTGAGCGGTATCCGCCAGTTGTTCTTCTTTATGCCGGCCAATGGGCTGGAGTCGCAGCAGGCTGTGGTGGATATGCATCATTTGAAACGCGATGCCGGCGCTGATGGTATGGTCGTGGCAGATGCGGCGTTGTCGCCAAAGCTGCAGGCCCTGTATGGCGAATCGCTGGATATGAGGCTGATGGATTCGGCATCGGTGGCAGCGCGCATGCTTTATCAAATGCATCACTGCGTACATATGCCGGCGCTGGGCATGCAATTGCTGGATGTGGTGGATGGGGAAACCGGTTTATTTGTCCTGAACTGGGATATCGAAACCGAACCGGCAGGCGGCAGTGTGAATATCAGCCACGGCGGCCAGTCCATGGCGCTTGAGCTCTGGTTAACAGCCTGCTTTGCCCAAGGTGTCAATATGATGGCGGCGATGAATGAATCCGGTGATCCGGTGCTGTTTTCCGATCTGGTGCGGGCAAAAGAAAGGCAGCGCTTTAGCGATGTGATTGCGATTGGCAATACGCCTGCTTTGTGGAATGGCATGTTGACCCGTGCCATGCAGACCGATGATGCGCGCCATGACAACAAACTTAAAGCATTTACATGGCCGGAAACATGGGATTTATCCATGTTGTTTCTGGGTTGGCATCATGGCTTGCCGGCCATGGTCGAGGAAATGGCCCTTAAACATCACAAATTGAGCGTACACGTATTCAGCACAGGCGATGAAGCAGCGCTGACCCATGCTAACCGGCAGTTGCATGATGTGGTGCAGGCAACCACAGGGCATTGTGAACTGAATGCTTCGGTGCATGCATGGGATGGGATGGATACCGAGCCGCTGGTGGCGCAATTGCGCGGTTGCAAGGTGATAATGTTGTATCCCGAAGATCGTGTTGACGACAGTGAGGATTCGATGCTGGAGCTGTGGTATCACGAGGTGGCGCGCATGCTGGCGGCGCGCAAGGCCAGGGCGAAATGGTGGACGCCGCCCAAGCTGATGGTTCTGCCCAGACAGGGTGAGCATGTGCGCGGCTTTGTGCAGGCGTCTTGCGATTATCCGGTGTTGGAAACGCACGTCGGTTCGCCTGATGCCTTCCATGATGTGTTGATGGCAAGGCGTTTGCTTAATGAAGCATGCAGGCATTTCGATGCGGATGCCAGCGCCCAGCAGGACAAGGTGTTTCGTTTTATCGATGCCATGTTGGGCGATACGGTGCTGGTGGAAAGCACAGCTTCAACCCGGTTGCTGGACGATGGCCACTCAGGTGGATTTCCAGCCTGGCAGGAAGTGTATCGCGAATCGCTGCGGCGTGGCTGGTTGCTGGTTGGCTATCTGATGCCGGTGGTGGAAGCGAAGGGGCATAATGCCTTTGATGCGCTGGATGCAGTATTTCCTTCACTGCAGCAGGAGCATGGCAATGCGATGCATCTGCTGGCCGGCGTGGCAGCCAGTGAGATGGATTTGCCGGAGGACAGCGTGGAATTGCTGTTTTGCCGTCGCGGCGTGCTGGCACAAAACAATGAGTCGAAAACAGTTGAAAAAACAAAAGAAAAAACGAAAACGATAGAAAAAGTTGAACCTGAAACTGTTGAAGTAAAACCAGTCGAACCCAAGGCGGATGAACCACAAAGGCTTATAGACACAGAGAATGACAAAACAGAAGAAATAAAAACAACCTCCAAGCCTGTCGTGGTGCAAGCTGATTCTTCTGAATTGGTTGTTACGACAGAGGTGATGTCGGAAGTGATCGAACAGGCGCCGTGGCCGCAACAGGCGGATAAACGTTTGCTTGGCGTGCTGGAAGCACAAATCACCGGCTCGGCGGAAATGCTGGAGAGCAGCAGTGAAGCGGCGCTGATGAAATTGATGGAAATCCTTGAGATGGATGCAGGCGAGGCAGTGGAAGCCAAAATTATGGCGGCGCTCACCGATTTGCAGAATATCGACAGGGTTTCACAGCGCATGAAGAATGTATCTTATGTGTTGCAGGACTGGGGCGCAGCGACACCGGATGCAGATCATGCGCCGGGCTGGAAAGAAACGGTGCATAGTCGTTATGTGATGGAAGAAGAGCGGCAGGCACTCAAGGATGTGTTGGCATCTGCGTCGGCCATCGCTGCAACAGATGAGAAGCAGCTGTTGGCTGCGGAAGAAGCAGAAGCGGTAGAAGAAGTGCCCGAAGCAGTTGCTGAAGAAACGGCTGAGGAAGTAATTGAAGAAGTAGCAGAAGCAGAAGAAGCAGCAGAAGAAGTAGCCGAGGAAGTAGCTGAGGAAGCAACTGAGGAAGCAACTGAGGAAGCAACTGAGGAAGCAACTGAGGAAGTGGTGGCAGTAAGTGATGTTGTTGAAGAAAATGTATTGGAGGGCGAAGTGATGGCAGATGCAGTATGGCCTAAAGTTGCCGATAAACGATTGATCAAGGTGTTGGAGAAACAGGTGGATGGCTCGGTGCAGTTGTTGGAGCAGTCGTCCGAAGACGGTTTAATCAAACTGACCGAGATTCTGGATATGGGGGTCAGCGCCGAAGTGGAAGATCGCATTATGGCCGCGCTCACCGATTTACAGAATATCGATCGGGTCTCACAGCGCATGAATAATGTGAAATCCTGTTTGCAGGATTGGGGCAAGGCAGCACCGGAAGCGCCGCCGGCAGTATGGAAAAATGCAGTTGAGAAACGCTATGTTATGGAAGAAGAACGACAGGCGTTGAAGGAGGAATTATGAGTGCCCCGAGAATTTTGATTGTTGAAGATTCAACCATGGTGCGTATTACCGTAAAACGAACCTTGGTTGGCGTTGATTTTAATGTGGATGAAGCCAGAGACGGGCAGATCGGGTTGGATATGGCGGTAGCTAGCAGCGATAACCCGTATGATTTAATCCTGACTGATTTGAATATGCCCAACCTCGATGGTCTGAGCATGATCCAGCAGCTCAGGGCGACGGATGCTTATGCAGAAACGCCGATTGTAATGCTGACTACTGAATCCGGTGAAGAGAAAAAAGCGGTGGGTCACGGCTCAGGCATCTCCGCCTGGCTGGTCAAACCCTTCGAGCCGGACGCCCTGATAGAAACTGTCGGGAGTATGTTGTTTTAAAAGGCTTGAACCACATAGACACAAAGGCACAAAGAAAGGCGAAAATGGACTTTTTATGTGGAAGCCATAGATGAATAAAAGCAATCATCCTGAAACTGGTTGTGATTTTACTTTGTGTCTTTGTGCCTTAGTGGTGAAAGATTAATAGGTTTTGATTTGGGTTTAACAGGAGTTGAAGATGGAAATGGATGAGGAACTGCTGGCGGAGTTTTTGACCGAAAGCAATGAGAATATGGCTTCCATTGAGGAACAGCTCATGGAACTGGAGTCCAACCCCGCTGATGAAGAACTGGTTAATGGGATTTTCCGTATCATTCATACGGTCAAGGGCAGTTGCGGCTTTCTTGGGCTGAAGGGATTGGAAAAAACGGCGCATGCCGGTGAGAATCTACTGGGCAAAATTCGTTCGCTTAAATTTCAGGTGAATGAAGATATTGTGTCACTGCTGCTGGCATGTGCGGATGGTGTGAATGGTTATCTGCAAGGTCTGGAATCTGATGGTGTTGAGCCGGTGCTGGATCATTCATCCTTGATTTCCCGTTTACAGGCGGCTGAGCGATTGATTGATTCGATGGCCGGAGCAGGGATTGAAGCACCCGTGGCTGAGCCTTCACCGGTATCCCAGGCAGCTGTGCCTGAACCATCTGAAAAAACTGAGACCAAAGAACATGCTCCCACAGAAGGTGGGCCCAATGAAGGTGCATCTGACGCTGCTGCCGAAGGTAAAGGCAGTGATGACAATATCAGCGTGGAAGACTGGGCGAGTGATTTCGATGAGTCGATTTGTGCTGCACTGACCGGACAGGGTTGGCATACACCAGAGAAGGTGATGGGAGCAGGCTTTGCGTCGCTGCGCGATCTGGATGCGGTGTCACCGGGAGATGCGCTGAAAATTCTGGGGCTGGCCAAGAAACTGGTTGCTCAGGGCGGCGTCAGCAAGAAAAAACCGGATGCAGAGCCATCGGCACCAGCGAGCATGCCAGAACCGGAAAGCAAAGAGCCCGAAGCGAAGCGTGTTGAAGCAATACTGGAGCCAGAAGCGAAGCCATCCAAACCATTGCAGGAAGGCAAGCCGGTTCCTGTGGAGCCCATTCCGGGCAAAGCAGTCAAACCCAAAAGTGCAGGCAGTATCCGGGTCGATGTGGATTTGCTCGATGCACTGATGAATCAGGTGGGTGAGTTGGTGCTGACGCGTAATCGCTTGTTGCAGATGGTCAATGAATCCGGCTCGATGGAGTTTATGCGCGTCGGGCGTGAAATTGATCAGGTGACCGAGCGCCTGCAATCGCAATTACTGCAAACCCGTATGCAACCGATCAAGACCATTTGGAGCAGCGTGCCGCGTGTGGTGCGCGAAATGTCCAAGTCACTGGATAAACGGATTGACGTGGTTATGGAAGGCGAGGAAACCGAACTGGATCGCAGTATTCTCAATGCTTTGAAAGATCCGCTCACGCATATTATCCGCAACTCCTGTGATCATGGCGTGGAAATGCCGAATGTGCGCCGCGCCGCAGGCAAGTCTGAACAGGGCGTATTGCGTCTGGCTGCTGCGCAGGAATCGGGCCATATCGTGATTACTATCTCTGATGATGGCGGTGGTATTGATGCGGATCGGGTCAAGGCTAAAGCGGTGTCGATGGGCGTGTTGACGCAGGAACAGGTGGATGCCATGCCGGATCAGGCTGCCTTGCAATTGATTTTCAATGCCGGGCTCTCGACAGCCGAAAAAGTGAGTAATTTATCGGGTCGCGGTGTTGGCATGGACGTGGTGAAAACATCGATTGAAAAAGTGGGGGGCAGTATTGACCTGACTTCCGAGGTGGGCAAAGGCACCGTGTTGCGTATTCGCATTCCGCTGACGCTGGCGATTATTTCGGCCATGATTGTGCGTTGTCTGGACAGGCGATTTGCTATTCCACAAATCAGTATTCGGGAACTGCTCAGCGCACCGGCAGCATCGAATGACTGGCGCACCATTGGTGGCCATCCTTTCTTTCGCTTGCGCGGACGTTTATTGCCGGTACTGGAACTGGCTACAACGCTAAAGCTGGCTGATGAAGTGCCACATCAGGGCTCGATTGTGGTGATTGATATTGGTGATCGAACCTTCGGTATTCTGGTCAATGAAATTTACGGGGCGGAAGAAATCGTGGTCAAACCGCTCGGCGTGCATTTCCAGCATCTGACCCAATATGGCGGTTGCTCGATTCTGGGTGACGGCAGCGTGATTCCGATCCTCGATTGTAATGGTCTGGCGCAGATGATGGATCTGTCGGATGAAGCGGCTCATGCGGTGCTGCACGAGGATGATGCAGAGGTCAGCCTGCATGATTTACAGCATGTGCTGGTATTCCGGCAGGATGGTGGTCGTTATGCGATTCCAATGGCGCTGGTGGAGCGGTTGGAGCAATTTCCGGCTGATAATATCGAAACATCGGGTGCTAAAGAGGTATTACAGTACCGAAATACAGAAGTGATTCCGGTATTGCGCTGGGGTGATTTGACCGGTTTAAGCAGCCAAGTCGAAGAGGAAGTATATGGGTTGATTCTTTCCGATGGCAGTCATCGCATGTGCCTTCTGGTTGATGAAATCATTGATATTCTGGAGATTCCGCTGGAAATTAAAAAGCCGACGCAGGATGAATTCTTTCTGGGTACGGCGGTGATACTGGAGCAGGCCACTGAAGTGGTGGATGTGTTCGATGTGATTAAACGGGCCGTGCCGGACTGGTTCAGTAAATCAGTCGGGGCGGATAGCGAGAGCAAGCGTCAGAGTATTTTGTTTGTTGAGGATGCGCCGTTCTTCCGCAATCTGGTGGTGCCGGTACTGCAGGCCATGAATTATGATATCTGGACGGCGGCAGATGGCGAACAGGCATGCAAAGTTCTGGCTGATAAAACGCCCGATATGATTCTTACCGACATCGAAATGCCCAATATGGATGGCTATGAACTGGCCGACTGGATTGCGCAGCAAACACATTTGAAAGATGTGCCGCTGGTGGCATTGACTGCTACGCCTCCGGACGAGAGCGACGATGTTCGGCGGCAGAAATTCGATGATGTGCTGGTGAAATTTGACCGTCATTCGCTGGTGGAACATCTGCAGGCTGCGATGGGCGGGCACGGCGTGGATAAACTCAACAGCGTTGATGCCGATATCGTTTCCGGCGATTCGAGGGGTTAAGGAGATAGTGATGAGTGGATCAGGTAGTGCATTAAGGCAAGTGAGCAAGCCGCAAAAACAATCCGAATTATTAACCTGTCGGGTTGGCGATCAATGGCTGGGCTTGCAGGTTCGTCATGTGCGCGAAGTGGTGACGCCGCAACCGAGCACCGAAATGCCGTTGGCGCCGGATGCGGTAATGGGCCTGATCAATTTGCGCGGGCGCGTGATTACGCAGCTGGATGTGCGCAAGGTGATTGGCTTGCAGGATCGTGAAACGGATAATTATTGGGTGGCCATTGTAGAAACCATGTCCGGCGAGGATTTCGGGCTGGTCATTGATGAGGTTGGTGAGGTGATTGATCTTGATCCGGACATGTATGAGAAAACGCCCAAAACACTGGATCGGGTCTGGCGTGATGTCAGCGAAGGCGTGTTGAAACAGGAAGAACGGGTGGTGCTGCTGGTGAATGTGGAACGTTTTATTGCCTTGACCATCCCTGAATTTGAAGCCTTGGATGAAGGCCGGGTATTGCATTAACGTCAAAGACACTGGACGCGGATGTACGCAGATAAGGTTTTACCTGAATGATTTTGGTTTTCTTTGTGACTTTGTGCCTTCGTGGTGAAAAAGGTTTTGATTGTAGGTTTGAAGATTAGGAGATGAATATGAAAGCATTGATTGTGGATGATGCCAAGGTGGTGCGGGTAGCGCTGAGCCGGATGATGAATCAGCTGGGGTATGAAACCGTCAAAGCCGAAGATGGTCAACAGGCGTTGGAGGCGATGGCGGAGCATCCGGATACCGATGTGGTGATGCTGGACTGGAATATGCCGGTGATGAATGGCTATGATTTTCTCGTAGCCATGCGCGATATGCCGGAACATGCGACAAATCCGAAAGTCATTATGGTGACGACAGAAACCGGCATGCCGCAAATGCTAAAAGCACTGGCGGGTGGGGCTGACGAATATATTATGAAGCCGTTCGATAAGGATATGGTGGCAGGCAAGCTGGAAATGGTTGGCCTGGAGACTGCCGGGTGAAAAAAAATATCCGCGCCCTGATTGTCGATGATTCGGTAGTATTTCGCTCGTTTATGCGGCGCTGTCTGAATGATATCGATGGTGTCGATGTGGTCGGTACGGCCAGCGATGGAAAAATGGCGCTGCGTCAGGTGGAGCAACTCAAGCCGGATGTATTGACGCTGGATATGAATATGCCTCTGATGAACGGTATTGAAGTGTTGCAAGCGTTGCAGCAGCAGGCACCGGATACCAGGGTAATTGTGGTATCTTGTGAAACTGAAACTGATGCCGAGCGCACCATTGAAGCACTGGAATCGGGCGCATGTGATTTTATTATCAAACCGACAGCATCAAGCAAGGATGCGCAGAGTGAATTGACGAAATCGCTGTCACGGCGATTGTTTTCAGCCCAGAGCGTAGGTCGGGTCGCCAGCAGTAAACGCATGGTAAGCCAAACTCAAGCAGCCAGCTTCAGAAAATCGGCATCCTTTTGCCCTGATGTCATTGCCATTGGTTCGAGTACCGGCGGGCCGGCGGCGCTCAGTGCGGTATTTTCTATCTTGCCAGAATCGATTCCGGCACCCATCACCATTACCCAGCATATGCCGAAATTGTTTGTGCAGAGCCTTGCCTCACGTCTGAATAAGGAATCAAAGTTAACGGTACAGGTAGCTGAAGATGGTATGAAACTGTTGCCCGGCCAGGTTTATATAGCACCGGGTGAAATTCATATGGAAGTGGTGCGTAAGGGTATCGGGCTGGCTGCGAAGCTGATGGACGGGCCGAAAATGCACCACTGCAAGCCGGCCGTGGACTGGACATTCTATTCCCTGGCCAAACTATCACCGGTGGTCAAAACACTGGCGATAGTATTAACGGGCATGGGTGTGGACGGAGCTGATGGCGCAAAAAAAATTGGTGAGGCTAAGGGGTATGTCATTGCACAGGATGAAGCGAGCAGCGCGGTGTGGGGTATGCCCGGCTCAACCGTGAAGGTGGGCGCCGCCAATGATGTACTGCCGCTGGATCAGATTGCAGGTGCGATTGTCCAGATTGCAGGAGGGAAATAAAGTGCAGGCATCGGAATTTCGTTATATGCAGGAATTTTTATTGCGCAAGATCGGTTTGTCGCTGGCGGATGATAAACAGTATCTGATTAAGTCGAGGGTCACCCGTTTGTTGCGTGAGCATAAACTGGACGATGCCAATGCCGTAGCAAGATCTGTGCGCAGGGATGAAAATGGAACACTGGCGCATCAGCTGCTGGATGCGATGACCACCAATGAAACACTGTTTTTTCGGGATCAATATCCGTTTGATGCATTGCGGGATATGATTTTTCCCGAACTGACGCATGCCAAGGGACGACATGGTAAAATCAATATTTGGTCGGCAGCATCATCAACAGGTCAGGAAGCGTGTTCGATTGCCATGACGGCCAGCGAATCGGTACCGGAGCCGGGGCGTGTACATATTCTGGGTACAGACTTTTCAGCCAAAGCGGTGGAATACGCACAGAACGGCGTGTACACGCAAATGGAAGTGCAGCGTGGCATGCCGATCAAACAACTGATCCGTTTTTTTGATCAGCAGGGATCGAATTGGGCGGTGAGACCGGAGTTGAAAGCGATGATGCATTTCGATCATGCCAACCTGATTGAAAACAGCTTATCGGCCAAAGTGCGTCGCCACGGGCTATTTGATGTGGTGTTTTGCCGTAATGTACTGATTTATTTTACGCCGGAAGAGCGGGCACTGGTGATCGATCGGATTGCTCGGAGTATGCATAAGGGCGGCTATTTTATTTCCGGCGCCACCGAAACTCCGGAAGGGCGTACATCACGCTGGAATCAGGTGATGTTCAAAGGCAAGCGCTTATGGCAATTGCAGTAAAAATATAACAGTCAAAATGATTCACCACATATATGGTCCGTCCTCTAACTGCAGCAGTCATGCTGCCTTGTGCGTAATCATAATGAATATATTTTGTCATATGAAACCCCTCTGGTTGAGAAGCTTCACTATAACGTAATGAAACAGGAATTACTGGATTTTCCTGCAGCCAGAACG
>CAYUBK010000048.1:0-13194 GCA_964442955.1 uncultured Zetaproteobacteria bacterium
ATGCCGAAAATGATCAGCAGCTATTCAAAAAGCTGGGTCTGCGCCCGATGGAAAACCCTGTGCCGTCCAGCCGCCGCATGGTGAATGCCTGATTGGATGGATGTTTTACGACACCATCAGCTGTAGTCCGCCCAGAATTCGGTTTGCGAGGTCATATTGCCGATGCGTTCGATTAATGTGTCCACCGCATCTTCATGGTCGGCGAAATTCATGCGGTCGGTTTGTACGATTAGTAGTGGCACTTCCTGATAGTGGAAGAAAAATTGATCGTAGGCGTTGATGATCTGTTGCAGATAATCCATTTTAAGATTGCGTTCCATGCCGCGATTGCGGCGGCGGATGCGTTCCATGATGATGTTTGGCTTCGATTGCAGGTAAATCACCAGATCGGGCCGATGCAGATCAACCTGCAGCAGGCGCGCTACCTGATCATATAACGTCAGCTCCTCATCGGATAAGGTGACGGTGGCGAAAATATGATCCTTGGCGAATAAATAATCACTGACCACGCCCTGCGAAAATAAATCCTGCTGATGCAGCGTCTGCCATTGCTTCAGGCGCGAGAATAAAAATGATAACTGCACGGACAGGGCATGGCGGGACGGGTCCTGATAAAACAGTTCGATAAAGGGATTGTCATCGACCTGCTCATAGAACGTGCTCGAACCGAGTTTATCGGCCAGTTTCTGCGTCAGCGTGGTTTTGCCTACGCCTATGGCGCCTTCAATGGCAATATGACACTGATTCAGTGGCCGTCCCCGCTGGCTCAGATTTCTCGTTGTTACCATGTGCTCCCCTTCGGCAAAGCGGATTCGCCCGCTTTTAGCAACCCGTCCAGTAATTGCGATGCTGTTTTACCCAAGCGTGGATGTTGCCAGTTCGGTGTCATATCGCAAAGGGGGCGCAGCACAAACTGGCGCTTGTGCATGTGCGGATGAGGAATGCTTAAGCGCTGGCTATCCATGATCTCGCTGCCGTGCGCAATGATATCCAGATCGAGTGTGCGCGATCCCCAGTGCTCAGCCCGGATGCGGCCATGCCCGGTTTCAATCATTTGTAGTGCATCGAGCAAAGCCAGCGGGGTGAGCGCCGACTCGATAGCTATCACGGCATTGTAATAATCCGGCTGTCCGGGCGGGCCAAGCGGCGGGGTGCGGTATAATAAAGAAGAAGCGCACACATGCGTTTTTTCCAGTTGTTCAATGCATTGCCGCGCAGTTTGAAGCGCAGCCGGAACATCGCCCAGATTACCGCCCAGAGCAATATAAAAAAGACTCATGCTGCCACAACCGCACCACCGCGACGGGGGTCGCCGCTGCCGCATAATTCGCCTTTGGGCGTACAATGAATGGCGTGCACGCCACCGAAATACACACTTTGCTGTTGCCACGGATTGAGCTTCCACCCCAGTTGCATAAGCTGTTCTTGCTCATGCTCTGATAAACATTCCGGTTCAAAATCCAGGGTGTTGCCCTCATTATGCAGGCGCGGCGCATATACGGCAGATTCAATCGATTCGCCCTGGAGCAGGCATCGGGTCAATACTTGCAGGATAGCTCCACGCAAACGATTGGAGCCGCCGCTGCCCATCACTATGGCGACTTTCCCCTGCTGCATCAATATAGACGGAGCCATCATCGAAGATAAGGTGGTACCACCGGCCAGCGCATGCAAGCCCAGTGGATTGATATCTTCTTCACCCAGCATGTTGTTGAGATGGATGCCGGTGCCGGGCACGACAATGCCTGATCCCTCGCCATTGCTGGTGGTCAGCGAAACAGCCATACCGTCCTTGTCGATGATGCTGATATGGGTGGTGCTGCCATGCCGGTTGGCCGGCTCATCCGGTGCATCATGGTGATTTGCTGTGCGCAGGCGTTGCAGGATGTGCTGTGTCTGTGTATCCAGCCGCTCAGCGCTGAGTGTTTCATTAGCGATATCATTGGCATGAATGCGCTCATCCAGGCCCACGCTTCGCAAGTGACTGGCGGCGCGAAGGGATTCAGCCAACAAAACGTGCCAGGCCGTGTGCGCAGTTTCAGGGTGGGCTTGCAAGCGATTCATCAGGCAGGCCGACAGGGCAATCAACAGGCCGCCCGATGCCGGCGGCGGATTGGTCAGCAGCGTGCCGCCAAACACATCCAGCGATAAAGGTGTCCGAATGTTCACCTGATCCGCCCGCATATCATCCATGCCAAGTAAGCCGTGTGGTGTGCAAGCCGATACAATGGCTCTGGCCAGATCGCCATGATACATCTCATCGATGCCGTCGATGGCCAGCATTTCCAGCGTATTGGCCAGATCGGAATTGCGAAAATCGTCGCCCTCTCGCAGCCATTCGCTATTCGGCGCATGCAATGCTTTACAGGCGGAGGTTTCGCTCAGAATGGGTTGCAGTAAGCGGATGAAGGAGGCCTGCAAGCGATTCAGGCGGATGCCGTTTCTGGCCGCATCGATGCCGGGCGCCAGCGCTTCGCGTAGCGGCAGTCTGCCGTGGCGCCGATGTGCTTCAAACAGCATGGCCAGCAACGAAGGCGTGCCGACCGAGCCCTGGCCGATATGAAAGGTTTGTACGCTATCGCCGAAATCAATGGGGGTGGCTTTCAGTTCAGCTTTAAATTCTGGGGGGAAGGAGCCGCATGGCATGCGTGCAAAACCATCGTAAATCACAGCATGTTGATTCGGGCGACTGGCGGGCGCGACGAGCATAAAGCCGCCACCGCCGGCTCCTGTCAATACTGGCTCGGCGCAAAATGCAGTGGTAATCGCAGCAATAGCCGCATCCACCGCATTGCCGCCTGCACGTAAAATCGCAGCTCCGGCATCTGCGGTGCTTTTGTGTCCGGCAGCTACCATGCCGCATGTATTCAAGTGCATGTTCTGGCGTCTGTTAACGGTGGACAATAAAGCCCTTGTTTTTGATTCTGCCTTGAATGGATTTCAACAATGTTTCAGCTTCATTCCGTGTTTGCTTCGGCCCGACCAGAACCGCATGCAAGCCACCCTTTGTTGGTGAGATGACGCTATGCCAGCCCTTTCGTTTGATCTGGTCAGCCAAACCCTGGGCGCGTGGGAGTTCCTGAAAAGCGCCGAGTTGAACATAAAACCCACCGGCAATCTGTTCTGTTTTTGCTGCTGGTTTGTCTGTTGCATGCACCGTCGCGGCTTTAGCCGGCGGTGAAGCATGGGTTGGTTTTTGGGTTTTTTGAATATGCGTTTTGCGTTGATGTGCGGTTGCGTGTTTTGCTGGGTCGGATGGGGAGAGCGTGGCGACCTGTTTCTGGTTTGGTCTGGAGAAATCAAACCATTCAGGTCGGGCAGAGGCCAGCACTACCAGAATGATACAGCATGCGGCAATGCCCCATGCCATACGCTGCTCGAGCAATGATGCCTGCCAGTTAGCGGATTCTGACATCAGTCAGAGGTATTTATGAATTGCCGAGCAGTTCATCCAGCTTTTCAACAAAGCTGTTGTAGCGGAACGGTTTTTGCAGGACATTGAATGCTTTATTGGGAAAGCGTTCATATAAATCTTCGGGGTAGCCGGTGACGAATATAATATTTTTCACCACATCCGGATTAACCTGCTCCAGTGAACTGTAAATCTCATCGCCGGATAGCCTTGGAATGCGCACATCGAGCAGTATAACCTGATAATCGTTACCGCGAGCAGTCAGCTCAAACAGGCTTTGAACCGGATCGCCCATACTGACGACTTCACCCTCGAGGCCTTTTTCAGCAACATAGCGATTGAGAAATGCGGACAAAATGCCCTGAACGGAATCTTCATCATCAATAATCAATGCTTTCATGGTACTTACTCCTGCGTTTCAGCCTGTGTTTCAATGCACAGTGTTTCTGCCTGGCGGTGTTTTTGCCGGCTTTGGCAACATACTGTCCGGATTAACGCGGGCATTATTAAAACGCACGCCCCAGTGCAAATGCGGCCCCGTCGCCCGGCCAGTGGCGCCAACCTCGCCAATCAGCCCTCCGGTTTCAATCCAGTCGCCTTTTTTTACAGCCGTTGCCTGCATATGCGAATAGACGGACACTAGCCCATTGCCATGGCCGATGGCTACCGTTTTGCCATTCAGATACATATTGGCTACCAGCAATACGCGCCCGGCCAGCGGTGTCTTGATGATGGTGCCGCCAGGCGCAGCAATATCGATGCCCGAATGCGGTGAGCGCGGCTCGCCATTCACAAAACGCTGGGCGCCGAACGGGGTGGATACGATACCTTCGACAGGCCTGCCATGCATGACCACATCCGGGCTGGCATCGACTGCCACTTTATAACTGGCTTTGAGCGTTTTCACTTCGGTGCGAATCCGGGTCAGGGTAGGTTTGTCGAACACAGCCATTTTTTTCGACACCTCGATATGTGATATGCGAAATGTTCCCTTCTCGACCAGTAGAAAATCATTGGCGAGTGCGGTTTTCCCCGTTTGCCACATGATATTATATTTGCCCGGTTTCTTTTTCAGATCGATACCGATCCATCCGCGCCACTTGCCGTGCCCCAATGATTTAAGCGGCCAGCTTTTGCCGAAACATGTCAGTGTCAGGGCGTTGCCGTTGTATGATGTTTCCATCGTTACCACATCACCTTGCGTGGCATGCCATTCGTTCGCCATAGCTGGCGTGACCCAGAGTGATAAAACAAATGCAATCAATAACGATATCTTCATGTCTGTTTCCCTTTTCCCCTCAGAGCGGGATATTGTTGACTTGGAAAATTCACAACGCAAGCACGCGATGCGTTTGTTTTGCGTGCTTGCATTACGAACCTGAGTCGGTGACAGCATCAAATATTTCCAGCCTGGTCGGGCTGGCAAACCATTCCTTGGGTGTCTGCCCCGTCTTGGCGTGGGCTTGCCTGAATGAGTCGGATCGTGTCCATGCCTCAAAAGCCTGACGCGATTCCCACAGCGTCATGACTATATGTTGGTCGGACGTGTTTTCCTGCGGCCTGAGTACGGCATTTCGGATAAATCCGGGTTCGCCGTCGACTAGCCCTGCGCGTTGCTTAAAACGGTTCTCAAAATCATCCCAGTGGGCGGGATCAATCGTAAATCGATTCATGGTAACAAACATAGGCTCTCCATAGGTCTCATTATTGTTGTAAAATCCAGTCGCCAATATCCTGATAGATGGGCATCGGATCAAATTTACTGCGTGAGCGTAGCGGATTAAACCAGAAGTTTCTGCCAATCAGTTCAAAGTGGTCGCAGGGCAGTGTGGCGATATGCTTTCCCCAAGTCGCTGATTTGACGGAGACCTGTGCATCATTATCTCCCTCAATCAGCTGAATATAACGTCCGTGACGACGTACAATCCAGGGGTGGTCTGCAACAGGGCGTGCTGCGCAGTAACTGCGATATATGATATCCGGGTGATTTGGAGTCTCTGCATTAAATGTCTGGAGTTTGCTTGTGGTCAAACCGCGAACGCCGGCAAACAGACGGATCGGAGAAAATCCCCGACAGACCAGATCAGCTGCAGGTGAACCATGGTGTGGCGTCGACAGGGTGGTCAGGCTGGCTGTTTTATCGGCGCCGCCCAGAAGGGTGATCCAGCGGCGGGCATCCAGACCGCCCATCGAATGGGCCAGTAAATGTAGAGGGCCGGATTCGGTTGCCAGTTGACGGGCCAGCGCATGGGCGCGTTGATCGGTACTGCCGGCCCATGGCAATGATGGTGCCAGCGTGCGCAGGCCCATGCTCTCATAGAGCTGGCGCACGCCCCGAAAATATTCCAGCCATAATAATTTGCGAAACCCGAACAGGCCGTGGATGAGGACGATCGTGGGCCGTGTCGTCATAATTGAGGGTTTTGCGAAAAGTCATTATCGAGCCTGCGGACGGGCGCGCAAATCAATGGCCTGCACTGCAGGGTGTTGATTTGTAAGGAAAGGGTAAATTGCACTGTATACTTTCCGGTGGGTAAAAAGGCCATGGATGGACTTTTCACGACTTCATCAAGTTACTTGCGGCTGTGAATATGCAGCAACGACATTTGGGGGGAACGCTGCTTCTCAACCGGCACAGGATAGTCGCCGGAGAAACAGGCGTCGCAATGGACAGAGCGGGGCTTACCGACCGCACGGTACATGCCTTCAAAGCTGACAAAGGCCAGCGAATCTGCGCCAATGGCTTTGCGCATGGCTTCGAGATCCATTTTGTTGGCCATAAGTTCATCGGCATCCGGCGTATCAACCCCGTAGAAGCAAGAATGCTTGGTTGGCGGGCTGGAAATACGCATATGAATTTCCTTGGCGCCGGCCGCACGCACCATTTCAACAATCTTGCGACTGGTGGTGCCGCGCACAATCGAGTCATCGACCAGGATTACGCGTTTACCCTTAATTAAATTACGATTCGGATTGAGTTTCAATTTGACGCCGAAATTGCGAATGGATTGTTTCGGCTCGATAAAAGTGCGACCAACATAATGATTGCGGATCAACCCCATCTGAAACGGGATACCGGCAGCTTCGGCAAAGCCCATGGCCGGCGGCACGCCGGAATCGGGCACCGGAATAACCAGGTCGGCTTCGACAGGCGATTCCTTGGCCAGTTCGACGCCAATCTGATATCGCGCCTGATAGACATTGACGCCCTCCAGCGTGGAGTCCGGGCGGGCAAAATAGACGTATTCAAATACGCAGAATTTGGATTCGATGTTCTGGAACGGGTGCAGGCTTTCCAAACCATTCTCATCAATCACGACCATTTCACCCGGTTCAACATCGCGTACATAGGTGGCACCGACCAGATCGAAGGCGCAGGTCTCGGAGGCCAATACCCATGAATCATCCAGTTTACCCAGCACCAGCGGGCGAATGCCGTGGCGATCACGCATGCCAACCAATCGCTTCTCGGCCAGCACCAGCAACGAAAAGCCGCCGTTTAGCTTGCTGACTGCACCTGCGAGCCGTTCTTTCATGCTCGATGCCTGGCTTCTGGCCACCAGGTGAATCAGCACTTCGGTGTCGGATGTGGACTGGAAAATCGAGCCTTTTTTCTCCAGCTGCTTGCGCAGTTCCGGCGCATTGACAATATTGCCGTTGTGGCACATTGCGATGCCGCCGTGGGCGTATTCATAGGAAAAGGGCTGGCAATTGCGCAGGCCCGATTCGCCCGAGGTGGAATAGCGCACATGGCCGATGCTGTGTGATCCGCTCAGGGTTTTGATGTCCGATTTCTGGAAAATATCAGCCACCAGTCCCATGCCGCGGTGGGTATAGAAACTGTGGCCATCGGTGCTGACAATACCAGCTGATTCCTGGCCGCGATGCTGCTGAGCATAGAGACCGAGGTAGGTCAGGTTGGCGGCCTCGGGGTGGTTGAATACGCCGAATACGCCGCATTCGTCATGGAAGTGGTCGTGGCTATCGGAATCAACAAGCATGTGATTGCACTCGCTCATCTCCTGTTATTATCGATGATGGATTTCAGGGCGTTTTTATCCTTGATCGGGATAATATCCTGCAAGCGGGCATTGGTTGCCTGCGGAGACGGATATTTTGCGCCGCCCTGTCTGGAAAAAGGGTATCCCTGTGGGATCATGCCACCAAGCATATCGCCCAGTTCAATCGCATAGGGGGCAAGCTGACTTTTTTTGAGCCACGATGCATCGGGGCGGGTGTAGGATGTATAAACGAGAAAACAGAGCGCAATCAGCAGCATGCCACGTGCAGCACCAAAAAAGACGCCCAGGGTGCGATCGGTTGCGGTCAGGGCGGCCAGATCGACCAGACGGCGGATAATGGCACCGACCAGCCCAACGAGGATCATCACAATGACAAACACCAGCGCGAAACCCGCGACATCGGCGCCGGTAGGGTTGGTGATCCACTGGCTGAGGAAATCGCCGGTGCGGCCGGATAATCGACTGGCAATCAGGAATGCCGCGACCAGACCGATCAGCGAAATGATTTCGCGGACAAAGCCGCGCCATAACGATAATACCATCGACAATCCAACGATGGCGATCAGAATATAATCAACAAAGTTCAAGTCAGTCCTCGATTTTGTTCAGGTTAACGCGCATGGACTTTTTCCATCCCGTGATATGAAATATTATCACGGGGTGGAAAAAGTCCATGCAAACACGTTGTTTGTTTCATGCTATATTTTCTGTGCTGCTTCGGACAAATGCCTGACGCCAGTCAGGACAAGCGGTGTTGCTGTTTCGCTGCGTATATTAGCAACGATATTGGCCTTCTGCACCCTTCCATGATTTTCAGTCGGCAGCAGCAATCGCGAGAAGCCCAGATTGGCCGCCTCTCTGGCTCTGGCTTCCGGCTGCCCGACCGGCCGCACTTCGCCGGTTAAACCCACTTCGCCGAATACGGCAATATCTTCTGCGACAGCTTTTTCCTGATAGGCTGAAACCATGGCCAGCAATACAGCCAGATCGGCAGCAGGCTCTGTCACGCGCGCGCCGCCCGCGATATTAATATATACATCATGCTGGGATAGCGGCAGGCCGATGCGCCGTTCCAGCACTGCAGTGAGCATGGCGATACGTCCGGCATCGACACCTACAGCAGAGCGTTTCGGGGTGGCATATACAGTCGGTGCAATCAGCGCCTGAACCTCGACCAGCAAAGGGCGCGTACCCTCCATGCAGGCCAGCACCACCGAACCGGGCGTATCCTTGGCACGCTCAGCCAGAAACAGGCGCGAAGCATCCCGGATACCGATCAGTCCTGCATCGGTCATCTCAAATACGCCGATTTCGCCCGCTGGCCCGAAACGATTTTTTACGGCACGCAGAATGCGGTGAGCATGGCCGCGATCGCCCTCGAAATAAATTACAGCATCGACCATGTGTTCGAGTACGCGCGGGCCGGCCAGCGCCCCTTCCTTGGTGACATGACCGACCAGAATCAGGGCATGTCCATGTTGCTTGGCATTCTTAATCAGATTGGCCGAACAATCGCGCACCTGCGATACCGTGCCCGGCGCGCTGGCTAAACGATTGCTTACGGTGGTTTGAATCGAATCGACGATGACAGCAGAGGGTTTTATTTTATCTATCGTAGCCAGCATCGATTCCAGTTCACAGGCGGATATTAATAGCAAATCATCATGCAGGGCATCAATGCGTTCGCCTCGGAGATGCACCTGTTGCACCGATTCCTCGCCGGTAATATAGAGCACCGGGCCGCCCTGTTTATTGTTTGCCAGCTTGGCGGCGGCCTGAAGCAATACAGTGGATTTTCCAATGCCGGGGTCACCGCCGATGAGCACAGCAGAGCCGGGCACCAGACCGCCGCCGAGTACACGGTCCAGTTCTTCAATGCCGGTAGAGCTGCGGGGACAGTCTTTGCCACTGATGTCGGTGATTGAAGCAGCAGGCAGCACTTTACC
The DNA here is from genome assembly GCA_964442955.1 of uncultured Zetaproteobacteria bacterium. Classification (GTDB taxonomy): domain Bacteria; phylum Pseudomonadota; class Zetaproteobacteria; order Mariprofundales; family Mariprofundaceae; genus Mariprofundus. Next base: position 9,381 of record CAYUBK010000048.1, read on the forward strand.
CTTTCCCGCCGCACGGGCGGTTGCCGATTCAATCACCTGCTCAGAGATCGAATTCCAGTCGCCGCAATCCGGGCATTGCCCTATCCACTTGCGATGTTCAGCGCCGCAGCTCTGGCAGACAAACAGTGATTTAGCCATGCTGGCGAGTGTAACCGGAAATCAGGGCGACTCCACCAGAAAATTTTACCCTACAATGGAGGTTTGGTAATGCGTGCGAACCGTGTCCAACAGCAATGCTGCGGGATATGTTTGTTTACACCCGTATGTTTTTTAAGCGGTGGTTACATCGTGGACCCCTTTTTAATCGCCTCCATTGAGGGAGCGTTGCGCAGCATGGTAGTCCACCCGCCACGGCCAGCGCTGTTTGGCAAGAATGGCATCCTGTGTTGATTGATCGAGGTAGTTGAATGTGAAGCGCAACATGCCTCTGTCACTGGCGGTTGTGCGTTCAAAAAGTTGCCCATCACCCTGATATTTTTTGAAATCGCGCTGATAGGTGCGGAAGAACCCGCCCACATGGAATGTTTTGAGCTTTGGCTCAACACGCATGAATGATGGCATGGATAAAGTGTGTTGTACTTGCTGCTCCAGTTGTTTGGATAAGTGTTTTGCAGTATAGGCTCTGGCGGCCAATGGTGGAGAATTTTTTGTACCTTCGCAAATTGCAAACAGGATGCGTAGATTCTTGCCGTCTCCTAAACTGGTATCGCGCCCCAATGCGTTCGAGATGATAAAAACTTTTGATTCAGTGCCGCGTAGTATCTTGTCACGTATATCTTCAATCTCCAGTTTTTGCCCTGCAATCGCCCATTCCCGATCATGCGCACGATGGGTGGCCGGATATACCTCCAGCAAGCGAATGACCACCAATGCGTTATGTGCATTGATCCAGAACGCTTGCCTTTGTGCGGCTGTCCAGGTTTGAATCTCCCGATGGGTGACCGATTGCATGGCAGCAAGAAATTGATTTAGTCGCGTTTGATTGCGCTGCCATGCGCCGTAATGAATATAACCGCCCCCATTAAATTGTTTTAAATCCCTGTTCCACAGTTTATAGTTATGATCAAAAGCCATCGCAGTTGCTGGCGTAATCATGATGGCAATCAGTAACGTAAATATTGCTTTTCTCATGGTTCCCTCCTTGGTGTAATCCAATGATAGTCTATATGGCGTGAAAAATCATCAAATAGAGCATGAAAAGAGAAGGTCGGCGCTGCATCAATCATAGATTAGAGCCCTCTGTGTAAAAGAATAACTTTGTCTGGGCATGGCTTTATGGTTCACTACGGCAATGGGAAAACATATTCATATTCTTGGCGTTTGCGGCACGGCAATGGCGGCGATTGCAGCGCTGGCAAAGTCTAAAGGTTGGCAGGTGACCGGCTCGGATGCAGGGGTCTATCCGCCGATGTCCGATTATCTGGCCGGGCTCGGCATCGCTATCGCACCATTTGATGCAGCAAATCTGACACCTGCACCGGATCTGTGCGTGATTGGCAATGCCATGTCTCGCGGCAATGTCGAAGTGGAGTGCATACTGGATCAGGGCGTGCCATATTGTTCAGGACCGCAGTTTGTCGGTGATCATATTTTACCAGATCGCCATGCCGTGGTGGTGGCAGGCACGCATGGCAAGACCACCACTTCGTCGCTGCTGGCGCATGTGCTCGAAGCGGCAGGAAAATCGCCCGGCTTTTTAATTGGCGGCGTGCCAGAAGATTTTGGCGGCGGCGCCAGATTGGGTGAGGGCGAAGCTTTTGTACTGGAAGGTGATGAGTACGACACTGCATTTTTCGATAAACGCAGTAAATTCCTGCACTACCATGCCCGCACGCTTATTCTGAATAACCTCGAATACGACCATGCCGATATTTTTCCAGATCTGGAAGCAATTAAAACCCAGTTCCATCATCTGATTCGCACCGTGCCGGCAGGCGGTGTGGTTGTCGCCAACGCCGATGATGTGAATATCCCGGATGTGCTGGTGCGCGGTTGCTGGACACCGGTGATTTCTTTTGCGTGTTACGGCAAGCAACAGGCCGAATGGCAGTGGGAGTCTTTGGCGGCGGATGGCTCATCATTTCGCCTGTACCGGCATGGTGAAGTCATCATAGAGGCTGCTTGGAAAATGATTGGCGTGCATAACGTGGCCAATGCCTGCGCCGTGGCTGCGGCTACTTCAGCTTTGCATGTAGGTGCGGATGTTATTCAGCAGGCATTTGAATCATTTTCAGGCATTCGGCGTCGTATGACATTGGTGGGAGAAGTTGGCGGTGTCAGGGTGTTCGATGATTTTGCCCACCACCCGACCGCTATTGCCGGCATGGTTTCCGCCGCCAAGGCCAGTATGCGCAGGCATGGCAGTGACGGAAAATTATGGGTGATCGTGGAGCCTCGCTCCAATACCATGCGTACGCGTATTCATCAGGATCGCTTGCCGGCCTGTTTTGGCGCTGCTGACCGGGTGTTTTTCGTGCCGGCTACAGATCGCAATCTACAGCCAAATGAGGTGTTGGATGCAGGCCTGCTGTGTCGCGAGATCGGTTCGCATGCAGCAGTCATGCCCGATGTTGAGGCGATCATTGCTTATCTAAGTAAATATACAGCTGCCGGTGATGATATATTGATTCTTTCCAATGGCGGTTTTGATGGGCTTCACAAGCGACTACTGGCTGCTCTGGTTGGTTGATTTGTGCAACGTTAACAGGCCCTAGGTTGTCGGCGGCTTAGGTTTTGATGCTGCTGAATTCGACTCAGGCTGAATTGATTCCATCTGGATGATTTGCTCGTCATTGTCGTCGCGATGTTGAGTGGCGCCGCAAAAAGGACAATATATAAACTCCTGAGCCACCATGCGTTCACATTCCGGACATTCGCGCCTGTAGGCTAGTGTGTGACTCACCTTGACCGAAATCACGCCGGTTAACATGGCGAACATGGACACGCCGATCATAATCAGACCGGATGCCAGCACTTTGCCGGCGGCGCTATGAGGCACAATATCGCCATAACCGACCGTGGTCATAGTAATCAGGGCCCACCAGCAGCCTTCAAATGCGTTGGCGATATTATGCGGTTCAAGGAAGTAAATCAGATTGCCCGCCACCAGTACGATAATCGAAATGGCAGAAATAACGACAGCCATAATTTCAAATACATCCTTGAGCGAGGCGATAAACAGTTGCAACGCACGCAGATAGCGAACCAGTTTCAGTAGCCGAAGGACGCGCAGCATACGAATGGCTGTATTGGCATCACCCAGAATCAATAGTGGCAAAATGGTTGCCAGATCAATCAGGCCATAGAGGCTCAGGGCGTAGGCTATCGGATTACGGGCAACGTAAAGACGCAGGATATATTCGGCGACAAAAACCAATGTAACGCCATATTCCAGTATATAGAATAGTTTCTGCCAGGCGTATCCAATGTGCTCGACAGTGCCGATCATGCCAATAACCACGCTGAATATGATAACCACCATCAGAGCCTGGTTGGTGCGGCGGCCTGCCGGTGATGAAAGGTCAAACAGCCAGCGATTGAGTCGGGCTCGTATAGGGTTGGCGATTGGCCTGTGTTTCCACGCTTGATCGTGCTGTGACATGGTGTTCTTTCTCCCCGAGTCGTGAATATAGGGTGAGATGCATATGCTATCCAGTATGGAGTTTTGTATAACGAGGCCATTGTTGCTAGTATGCCGTCGCTTTTAACCAAAAACAGGGAGAGGACTATGCCAGCAACTTTGAATAATATTGCCAAACAGGGCGACAATGGATCAACCATGATGCCGATCATTCAAGGCGTCGGCCGCGCCGCG
>CAYUBK010000049.1:0-13059 GCA_964442955.1 uncultured Zetaproteobacteria bacterium
CGGTGGCACGCTCATGTGCAATAACAAATCTGACGGTTCGCACCACGGATCTTTCAGATCATAACCCTCATAGGAGATATGCAACAGATTGGCATCCATCGAATAGGGGGACTTGGAGCCCTCGCGCTTGCGTTCGACCGGGATGCCGTGCTTTTCTGCAAAGTTCAGCATGTCGTTGCGTGATACCAGACTCCATTCGCGCCACGGCGCAATCACTTTCACATCCGGTTTCAGCGCATAAAAACCCAGCTCGAAACGCACCTGGTCATTACCCTTGCCGGTGGCGCCGTGCGAGACTGCATCCGCGCCCTCAGCCTCGGCAATTTCAATCATGCGCTTGGAAATCAATGGCCGGGCGATGGAGGTTCCGAGCAGATATTCGCCCTCATAAATGGCATTGGCGCGAAACATCGGAAAGACATAATCGCGCACAAACTCTTCGCGAATATCTTCAATATAAATCGACGAAACGCCGCCGGCCACAGCCTTGGCTCGCGCATCCGCCACTTCATCACCCTGACCGAGATCAGCCGTAAAGGTAATTACTTCGCAATCATATGTGTCCTGCAACCATTTCAAAATAATGGAGGTATCCAAACCTCCGGAATAGGCCAGTACCGCTTTTTTCACATCAGACATTAAAAATCCTCTTTTAATCTTAAATTCAATATAGCATTCGTAGCTGTTCAGATTACCGTTGAATAGTTACGCTTTATTTTAATAAAAATTCTAACAGGGCCTTTTGCACATGCAGTCGATTTTCTGCTTCATGCCACACCACCGACTGCGGCCCATCAATCACGCTGGCCGCCACTTCTTCGTCCCTGTGGGCGGGCAGACAATGCATGAACAAGGCATCACCATGCGCATGCGCCATCACGCGATCAGTCACGCAGAAGCCTTCAAAAGCCTGTTCGCGTTCTGCTTGCTCTTGTTCCTGGCCCATCGATGCCCAGACATCAGTGGTAACCAGGTCCGCTTTGTATGCCGCCGTAACGGGATCATCTGACAACGACACATCCGCACCGAGCACCCGGGCAGCCTCCAGCATTTTCTCATCCGGTCGATATGCGTCCGGGCAGGCAATTTTCAGCTTGTAGCCGAAGGTTACTGCGCCATTAATCCATGAATGCGCCATATTGTTGCCATCGCCAATCCATGCCACGGTTTTATCCTCAATCGGGCCGCGATGCTCTTCATAGGTTAGTACATCAGCCAGGATCTGGCATGGATGGGTCAGATCGGTTAGTGCATTGATGACCGGTACGGTCGAATACTTGGCAAATTCCTGCAATACATCATGCCCGAAGGTGCGAATGGTGATGCCATCGACCATACTCGAAAGAACGCGCGCTGAATCGGCAATCGGTTCGCCGCGTCCGAGCTGGGTGGCGTCGGAATGCAGAAACAAGGCATGGCCGCCAAGCTGATACATGCCGGTTTCGAAGGACACGCGCGTACGCGTACTGGATTTATCAAAAATCATACCCAGTGTTTTACCCTCCAGCGGGCGATGGGCTTTGCCCTCTTTGAGCTTACGTTTGATCTTGGCAGCGCGCTTCAGGATATGACGCGCTTCCTCCTGCGATACATCCAGCAATGTCAGAAAATGCCTCATTCCTCGTCCTCCGGCGTTTTGGCCAACACGTTAGCCAATATGATCAACGCCTCATCTACTTCTTCTGCCCTTACATTCAACGGTGGCAGGAATCGTAACACATTCGGCCCCGCCATGAGAATCAGCAGCCCGTGATCTCTCGCCGCAGCAACCAGCGGGGCAGCTGCCATACTCAGCTCTGCCCCAATCAACAAGCCCTGGCCACGTACATCCCGGATCACCGGATGGCGATCAGCCAGCGTCTGCAAACCTCGCCGCAATTGCTCGCCGCGCTGCTTCACATTGGCCAGCAGATAATCGGATGCAATCACATCGAGCACGGTCAGCGCTGCCGTACAAGCCAGCGGATTGCCGCCGAAAGTCGAACCATGAGTGCCCGGTCCGAATGAGGCGGCGACCTTCCCGTTTGCCAGCATCGCGCCAATCGCGACGCCGCCGCCGAGTCCTTTGGCCAGTGTCAGAATGTCCGGAACTATATTCGCCTGTTCAAACGCGAACATGGTGCCGCAGCGACCGATGCCGGTCTGCACTTCATCGAGTATCAGTAACAGGCCATGCTCATCGCACAGCGCCCGCACCGCCTGTAAATAAGAGGCATTGGCAATATTAACGCCGCCTTCACCTTGCAAAGGCTCCAGTAACACCGCCGCAGTACGATCATCAATAACCGCTTTCAGCGCATCAATATCGTTGAGCGGCACATGCACAAAGCCTGGCGGTAACGGATCGAAGCCGACTTTCACTTTATCCTGACCGGTGGCTGTCAATGTGGAAAGCAGCCGGCCATGAAAGGACCCGGTGGCTGTAATAATCGTGCGCCGGGATGAGTCTGAATCATAAAAATATTTACGCGCCAGTTTAATCGCACCCTCATTCGCTTCCGCGCCGGAATTGCAGAAAAAGACCGCGCTTAAGCCGGATAATCGGGTTAGCTGGTCGGCCAGTTGCTGTTGTTTCGGAATATGAAACAGGTTGGAACAATGCAACATTTTGTCAGCTTGTTCAGCCAGTGCTGCAGTCATCTTCGGGTGGGCATACCCCAGCGTATTGACCGCGATTCCTGAAATGAAGTCGAGATACTGGTTGCCGGCATCATCCCGGACATGCGCACCTTCGCCTTGCACAAGAGTGAGTGGAAATCGTGCGTATGTGTTCATAATTGTGCTCATGGGCGAACTTTACCATGAAATAAACAGCGCGCCCGCAAGAGATTTCGATTACATCACGGAATAGATAAAGTCATTATAATCGATAACACCATCGGCAGCCATTTTCAGGGCGGATAGTGACTTTGCCTGCATGCCATTTTCGACAGCGATTTTCTGCATTTTCTGGCCTTTTACGCCATCATGGATGGCTTGTCTGATTCGCTCATTAACTACCAGAAATTCATAGGACATTACCCGACCGCCATATCCGGTCTGATTGCAGTGCTCGCAACCCACAGCCTTGTACAGTTTTTTCGGCACATCAAAGCCCAGGTCCTTGATCATGGTGAAAGCCGGATCATCACTGTCCAGCTCCGCTTTGCATTCAGGGCACAACTTTTTCAACAGGTTCTGGCTAATGACACCAAGCAGAGCCGGCGCAATCAGGTAATTTGGAACGCCCAGGTCATTGAGTCGAATAATCGTGTCCACAGCAGAGTTGGTATGCAGGGTGGAAAACATCAAATGGCCGGTGAGTGCAGCTTCAATGCCGATCTCGGCGGTTTCCGGGTCACGCATTTCACCAATCATAATAATATCAGGGTCATGCCTGAGTACATTGCGCAGAACACGGGCAAATGTCATGCCGATTTTGTGATTGACCTGAATCTGATTGGCTCCAGGAATTTCGGATTCCACCGGGTCCTCAATGGTCAAAATATGGGATGGCAGATGGGCAATCGATTGCAGCACAGCAAACAGCGTTGTGGACTTACCTGAACCGGTCGGGCCGGTGACCAGCAGCAGCCCGTACGGTTTGCGGGCCAGGGTCGAAAGTTGTTTGACATCCTCATCGCGCAAGCCGAGCACATCCAGCTCAACCGCCATGTCTTTATTCAGCACCCGCAACACCATGGATTCACCGAACGAATTGGGGATGCAGGAGACGCGGAATTCATATTTCTGTTTGCCGTCACGCAACAGTAGTCGGCCATCTTGTGGCAGGCGTTGCTCGGATATATCCATACCGCAGAGGATTTTGATACGCGCCGAAATCTGCTTGTGCAGACTGTAATCCAGCGCATTCTCAGCCAATAATTGTCCATTGAGGCGATAGGCCAGCGTAATCTTCTTGGCTTGCGGTAAAATATGAATATCGGATGCCTTTTTTCTCAGCCCGTTGCGAATAATGCGGTTGACCAGGCTGACAATAGGCGCATCTTCAGCCGATTGGGTGATTTCCAGTTCATTAAGCGGCTCACTCTTATCCTCCGCATCCTGTTGCAGGAATTCACATGAAAGCTCTTCGTCGGCGTCATCTTCTGTTAGAAACTGCTCAATATGGTTTTTTAATTGTGATGCTTTGGTCATGACTTCGTGCACTTTTTTGCCGGTTTTGAAGCAGATGCCATCATAGGCTTCCAGCCCCATCGGATCGGCCAGTGCAATGGTTAAAGAGTGCTGATCCGAATCAATGGGTAAAATCCCGTATTTTTCAATGACATCGCGGCCGATTTCCTTGCCGCAGGTTGGATTGATTTCATACTCATCCAGATCAACAGTGGGCAAGCGGAATTTTCTGGCCAGCGCGATCAGTAATTGATCCTCGGTGATGATTTGAGATGACAGCAGGATTTCTCCAATACGCTTGCCGCGAACTTTCTGCTCGGCCAGGGCAAACTGAATATCATCTTCGTTAATCAGTTTGGCCTCGATGAGAATTTCGCCGAGCCGCATCTTTCGGCACTGTTGTATTTCCAGTGCTGTATCGATGTCATTGGATTGAATTTTCCCCTGTTTTTCGAGAATATGTCCGATGGGCAGATCTGTGGATTTCTTCTGTTCATGAAGTGCTGCATGCACATCTTCAGAGGTTACCAGTTCCTGATCTACGAGCAGGTCACCCATTTTCATGCGAGCCCTGTGTTGCATATCCAGGGCATGTTCAATATCTGTATCGGAAACTTTACCCTGCTCTTTCAGCAAGTCGCCGATATGAGGCATGCTTTTGGCCTGTATATCCAGCGCTTGTTGAATATCCCCCTGATCCAGGATTTCCTGATCAATGAGCAGGTCACCAAGTCGCTCCGGTTTCTCCTGATAACGAATACCATGGTTGTAAAAAAAGATGCGTTCATAGGGCAGCTTGGTATCTTTGCTGATCGCATAAAATCCGGGCGTATTGGACAAGGCCGGGGACGCAAGGATTTCGAAACTTTCCTGGTTTACCGTGATAATCTTTAACTCATCTTTGTATTCCAGTGTTCCCTGGGCCTCGATCAACGAGCCGGGCGAGCGGTGTAGTCCGATATAGACGATATCTTCGATAGCCAGCTTGCGCGATGAAGCATTATCATCTGTCTGGTTTTTTTCGAAATAATGCAGCTTGTTCATAATGGGAGAAAAGCCCAGCAAATGACCTTCAATCATTTCGCCACTCATCAGGCTGATGCTGACATCCTGATAACGGTGGCTTATGCTGTCAGATGGTTGCACAGGACAACTCTTCGGGTTTACTCAGAAATAAACTCACGCCTTTGCTCCATCATCCTGAGCCGTGTCATTACTTGCCTCGCCACCAAAGCAGGCATTCCAGACATGCGATGGCAACAGATGGCAAAAACGCTCCCAGCGTTGTTTATCGGATGCTTCACTGATGTTGTTAATCAGGTTGTTTCTCTCGGTAAGGCGGTCTGTTTCATGAAACAGCTGCGCTTTTAGCGCTGATGCCCTGATAGAGTCAGGGGTGAGTTTGTCGATTTGACGGAGTATTTTTCCGGCCTGCTCATAATCGCACTTGCCCAGGCTTTCTTCTGCCCTATTGATCAATTGTATGGCTTCATCGGCAATGAGCGTCGTGCTGGTTTTGTCGCTGCTGCCATTGTCTTTGATCGGTGTTGGCTTGCTGCTGGCAGGTTTCGGCGTGGCTACAGGTTTTTTTCTGAATAGCAGCGCAATCATTGCTCCGAAGATGGCCGCCAGCAAGGCAAATAATGCAAGTTGAAGGTTGCTGAATGATTCGGATAACGGATGCTCGGTGCGGCTTTTAATAATGGCGACATCTTTTTTCAGACTATGGATATCCTGTTTGATCACCTGAACGGATTGATTGAGGGTGGAAACCGATTTGCCGAGATCCGCCATTTGCAGTTTGCCGGCCATGATTTCTGCATGGATGGACTCAAACTGTTGATCAACACCGGTTTTGACGTCTTTCAAATCACTGGCAAGCTTGTCAGCAGCTATGCCACTGACGGTAATATTGCCGCTGTAACGCAACTCCTGCGTCGGCTGGCTGGCAGCAACCGGAGCGGTTGGTTGCACTTTGGATTGTACGCGGGCCTTTGACGCTGGTTTGGATTGCGGCTTGGCCGGTGTTTGTGTTGTCCGGGCAGCAGGCTCAGTGCGCGCCAGTAATTGTGTGAGTTTTAACATGGATGCCTGATCACCATATTGGTTGACCACATCACCGTGTGGTACATTAAGCCATGCACCTCTCTTCAACAGATTGATGTTACCGCCGACAAATCCATGCGGGTTTTTTTCATACAGGGACATCATCACCTGACGGTTGCTGTAGCGTTTATCCCGGCGTAAGCGATAGGCGATTTCGCTCAGGCTGTCACCAGCGCGCACCGGGCCATAGCGCCATATTCTGGCCCAGTCGGCATCGGATGATGCTGGTGGTGATTGCGGCTTGGTTTGCGATGACTCAGGCTGAGAGCGCAGCGCCATGACTGAAGGTTGTGGCTGGCGCAAGCTGGTAATATCAACCGGATCCAGCAGTAATTGGAAATGCTTATAGTATGTGCCTCGGCCAGCCTTATTGGCTTTGAGCAGGATCGACAAAATCGGTACGTGAATAGAGCCGACAGAACGCAGCGAAATATATGGTTTGTCAGAATGTTTGGCTTGCAGGATAACTGTGATGCGTGTCAAATCAGGCTGCCATTTCAGGCCGAGTTGGTGATATTCCTGCTCGCTTGCCAGTGTCACGTGCACTGCTTCGATGTCATCTGACGCATTCAGGAGAAGCGGCACTTCAGCACTTAATTTCTGACTCAAATGGCTGGACAGCTTCAATGCGCCAAAGCCAAGCGCATCAGCGCTTGCTGGCAGGCTCACCACAAGCAGCATTAGCATCAGATAACGCTTTAGCACTGATGCTATCACCCGTTCTCTCCGGTTACGCATGCTATGCTTACTGACCCGTACAGGGTTTTTGTTTATACAATATAGTTCCCCTGTTTAGAATCAAGATATCACATCATGCTTTTTTTGTTCCGGCACCTAGTCTTTGGAAGTACCATGTGGCGCAGTCCGGCAGGTTCATAGCTACCAACGACGCTCTTGAAATCAAAGCAAATCTAATGCCAACATATCACATACATCAAGCAGGGTTCGATTCACCCGTTTTGTTGATGAGATAATCGACCACAAGCCTGACGCCCGCGCCGGTCGCACCTTTGGCGGAAATCTCGTTTCCCTTCATGTTCCAGGCTGTGCCGGCAATATCGAGATGTGCCCATGGCACATCGCCGACAAAGCGGGACAGGAAGCATGCGGCCGTGATTGTTCCGGCTTCCCGTCCGCCGATATTTCTGATGTCGGCAATGTCGGATTTAATTTGTTCCTGATACTCCTCATGCATGGGCAGTTCCCATACGCGGTCATAAGTGGCATCACCCGATGCTTTCAATGCCTTTTTCAGCTTCTTGCCCGTGCCCATCAAGCCGGATGCATGCGCACCCAGCGCAATCACACAGGCACCGGTCAGTGTGGCAAAATCAATCATTTCAGCCGGTTGGCGCTCAGCTGCATAGGCCAGTGCATCGGACAAAATAATGCGACCTTCGGCATCAGTGTTCTGGATTTCGATGGAGATATTTTTGTTGTAACCGGTAATGATATCGCCCGGCTTGTAGGCTGCTGCACCCAACAGATTTTCTGTGGATGGAATGACACCGAGCAGATTCACCGGCAGGTTCAGTTCCGTTACTGCTTTGAAAATACCCAACACGGCGGCGGAACCGCACATGTCGAATTTCATCTCTTCCATCAACGCACCGGGTTTGATGGAGATGCCACCAGCATCAAATGTCAAACCCTTGCCGACCAGTGCCACAGGTGCTTCACCGGCTGAGCCACCATTGTATTCCATTACAATAAAACGCGGTTCTTTGGCCGAACCCTGATTGACGGCCAGCAGCGCATTGAGTCCGGCGCTTTCAATCGCCTGCTTATCCATCACGGTCACATCCAGTCGGGCATGCGACAATGCGGCAGCCTCCTGGCCGAGAAACTCAGGCGTACACACATTGCCGGGTTCATTGGCCAGATTACGGGCAAAGCTGACGCCTCCAGCGATGGCCCGGCCTCTGACTACGGCGGCTTCGGCCTCATCCAGATCGCGCCGGGATGGAATCATGATAGCCACAGAGCGCAGTCTGCGTTTGTTTTCCGCTTTGCCATGCTGGTATTTATCAAATCGATACAAGCCCAGCAAAACGCCTTCTGTGATAGCCTGAACCTTATCGGGCAGACTTGCGCCACGCACAGTCAGTTCACTGAGAAACAGTGATATATCCTGCGCACCACCCTTATCCAGCTTGCGGGCTGCTTTTGCCGCCAGAATGCGCAATTTATGCAGCGTGAGCTTTTTTTCTTCGCCGGTTCCAATCAGCATCACACGTTTTTGCGTAAAGGCGCCATCCACATCGTAGAGGGTGCGGCTGCAACCAAAGTCTCCATCAATATCCTGTTTTCTCAGAAAAGCAGACAGCGTTTTACCGGTTGCCTGCTGTAGCGCCAGACCCGACTCGCTCAGTTTGCGCCCATGCAGCAATGGCAACACCACAGCATCATCACGTTGCTTATCGGCATGGCCGGCTTTGACTTTGATTTTAATCATGAAAACCTCTAAGGAGTGGAATAATGCGGATGATGCCGCTTAGATGCTGAAACCTCACGCAGAAAACTCAATTGCGCCAGAATTCCGGCACCAGTAATACGAAAAATGTGTAAATCTCCAGGCGTCCGAGAATCATGCCGAAAATCAGAACAGACTTGGCCATACTTGGCAGTGATTCGTAATTGCCGGCTGGGCCAACCTGACCAAATCCCGGGCCTGTATTGGTGATGCAGGCTGCCGCTGCCGTAAATGATGTGACCATATCCACGCCAGTGAAAGCCAGCAAAACAGCGACAACGATATAACAGACAATGAACAGTACTGCAAAGCCCCACAATGCCTCCGTAACATCCGATGGGATGCGCTGTCGCCCCATTTTAACGTGAATAATGCCATGTGGGTGCACCAGCCGGCGAATTTCACGGGCACCCTGGCGGAACAGCAACATAATGCGCACCACTTTCATGCCGCCGCCTGTTGATCCTGCACATGCCCCGACAAACATGGTCATCACCAGCAACATCGTTGCGCCCGGGGCCCACAGACTGTAATCACTGACGGCAAAGCCGGTAGTGGTGGCAATGGATACCACATTAAATACGACATGAATTGCCGAATCCTGCCCCGTTGCAGTGACTATCAGGCTGATACAGGCAAGCAGAATGCAGAGCCAGACAATATAAACTCTGAACTCTTCATCAAGAAAATAGGCGCGCAGGGAAAACCCTTTGAGCGCGGTAGAAAAGTGCAGGGTGAAATTGATGCCTGCCAGCACCATGAAACAGATCGCAACCAGTTGCAATGAACTATCCTGATAAAAGCCAAAACTGGCATCGTGGGTGGAGAATCCTCCGATCGCGACCGTGCACATGGCATGATTGATGGCGTCAAATGGCGTCATGCCGGCCAGCCAGTAAGCCAGCGCACAAGCCATTGTCATGCCCAGATAAAGGTACCAGAGCAGTTTGGCCGTTTCTGTTACCCTGGCAGTGAGTTTATCTTTCACCGGCCCCGGCGTTTCAGCCTTGAATAATTGCATGCCGCCCACGCCCAGCAGCGGCATTACGGCCACTGCTAATACGATAATGCCCATGCCACCCAGCCATTCCTGCATGGAACGCCAGAATAGAATTGAGCGCGGCAGGTTATCAAGGCCGGCTAATACGGTCGCACCCGTTGTGGTTAGACCGGAGGTGGATTCAAACATGGCGTCCACGACTGACGGCAGGGTGCCAGTAGTCCAGAATGGCACGGCGCCAATCAAGGCCAGCACCAGCCATGCCAGTGCCACAATCAGAAAGCCATCCCGGTGGCTTAAGCGCTCAGGCGCACCGCCGCCAAAGCGAAGCATGCCAAAGCCGAGCAGAATAACGATGGCGCCGGCTTCCAGAAACTCAGCGGTATGGCCGGCATCATAATACATCGCCACCAGCGCAGGTATAATCATGCTACAGCCGTACAAGGCCACCAGCACGCCGATCGTCCAGATTACGCCTTTGGGGTGCATATACTACTTTCTCGCCTGAAATATTTGATTATGTTGATGCGATATAACGCGCATGGACTTTTTCCACCCCGTGATATGAAACATTATCACAGGGTGGAAAAAATCATGCCGGCGCGTTGTCTGTTTCATGTTAACCATGCACTAAAAGAATTCCAGATGTACTTCAAACAGCCGTTCCACAGCGGCAACCGAAGCACTGGTTGTCACCATCAACACATGATCGTGCGTTTTTATTTCAACCGACCCATTCGGTACGATAATATCACCATCGCGCAGGATGGCTCCGATGACCGTATCCTCCGGAAGAGGCAGCTCTTTTAGAGGGGTGTTCAGGATGGTGCTGGTTTCCAGTGCTTCGGCCTCCAGTACTTCCAGACTACCATCTGCGAGCGAGGCCATGCCGTGAATTCGACCCTTGCGTACAAATCCCAGAATAGAGGCGACAGTCGACAGGCGCGGAGAAACCGTTACATCCAGCCCGATCTGACGCACCACCTGAGTATAGATAGAGCGGTTTACCAGCGTCACCACATGCGGCACGCCGTAGCGTTTGGCAATCAGACTGCTGAGGATATTGGTTTCATCATCATTGGTCATGGCCAGAAAATCTTCCATTTTATCTATATTTTCTTCTTCCAGCAGTTTTTGATCCAGCGCATTGCCACGAATGATGACGACATTTTTAAACTGTTCGGATAACCATTCCGCCCTTTTCTCATTATGTTCGATCAGCTTGACCAATGCGCCGGCTTTTTCCAGTTCCTGCGCGACAATGAAGCCAATATGACCGCCGCCGACCATCAAAACATTGCGCCCTTTCGGCGAATGACAACTCAGATCAAGCACATTCATCAAAGACTCAAGTTGTTCGCGTGCTACGGCCACATAAATACTGTCACCGGCCAATAATACTGTATCGCCCCTGGGCACGTGCCACTTGCCGTTATGTTCCCGGGCAACCACATATACCGGCAGATTATCCATCACTTCAGGGAACTCTTTCATCGACAATCCGGCCAGTATACTTTTCGGGCGTACGATGAATTCCACCAACTGTAAGGCGCCACCGAAAAAATCACGGGCATCCGTGGCGTTGGAAACATTTAACCTGCCCATTACTACTTTGGCAGCTTCTGCTTCCGGTGAAATAATCACATCAATCGGCAATTCATCACGTCCGATCAGACCTTTGTGACGGACATAATCGGGCTCGCGCACGCGTGCCAGCTTGGTCGTCACCTTAAACAACGAATGTGCCACCTGGCAGGCCAGCATATTGACTTCATCGTTGGTGGTCACTGCGATTAGCAGGTCGGCATTTTTGGCGCCGGCCTGTTGTAATATGCTGGGGTGAGAGGCTTTGCCGCAGACTGTTTTCACATCCATGGCATCGGCAATTACCTGCAAACGATCCGAATCCTGATCAACAACCGATACGTTATTACCTTCAGTCGCCAGTCTGTTGGCAATATGATAGCCCACCTCACCAGCACCCAGAATAACGACATTCATGATTTCTCTCCGCTCTGCTGTACCAGTCCGAATGATTTTATTTTGCGATGCAATTGGCTACGCTCCATGCCGATTTCCGCTGCCGTACGGCTGATATTCCACTCATGGTTATCCAGGTGCTGACGCAGAAATGAGCGTTCAAAAGTTTCGCGCGCATCATGAAAACTATCTGTGTTGTTCATGTGTGGTTCAGCCATGTTCGCTTCTGTGGTGGAGGCAGGTTGCCGGGAGGAGGGTTGTTGCGTGGATGACTGACCGGGTGGCAACATATTCGAAGTGGTCATTTGCTCGCCCGGCATCAGAATATGACAACGCTCAATATAGTTGCGTAACTCACGCACATTGCCTGGCCATGCATGGGATTTGAGTCTTGTAATGACATCCTCATCAAAACGTACGGCATCACCACCCAGATTGCTGGCTTGCTCCTCGGCCAGCGACCCAATCAGCTGCGCCAAATCTTCCAGCCGGTTTCTCAGTGATGGCATGCGAATGGAAACCACATTCAGCCGGTAATAGAAATCTTCCCTGATTTTTTCTTCCCGCAATGCCTGATCGAGATCACGGGCGCTGGCGGCAATCAGGCGCACATTACAAGGGATTGGAGCCGGGTTACCAAGCCGCTGTACGACGCGTTCCTGCAACACGCGCAATACCTTGGCTTGCGCGGCCATACTCAGTTCCGTCATCTCGTCCAGGAACAGTACGCCCTGATGGGCTGCCTCAAAAAGACCGCGCTGGGGATGCAGGGCTCCGGCAAAAGCACCTTTCTCATGCCCGAACAGTTCGGAATCCATTCTGGCTGCCGGTATGCTAGCCGCATTGACTTCGACAAACGGGGCATCGTTGCGTTTGGAAGCGGCATGCAGCATGCGGGCTGCAACATCCTTGCCGGTACCATGCTCGCCGAGAATGAGTACGGGGGCATCCGACAGAGCAACGCGTTTGATCAGTGTTTTTACTTCGCTGATTGCAGCGCTGTCACCAATGAGTTCCTGCTGGCTATGGTGCGATGTGCCCTGACGTTTAAGTTCCCTGTTTTCCTGCTCCAGGCGCCGTTTTTGCACCGCATTGCGTGCAAGAATCATCAAGCGGTCAAAGCTGACAGGTTTTTCGACAAAATCGAATGCACCCTGACGGGTAGCGCGAACAGCGGTGTCGATGGTGGCATGACCGCTCATCATAATAACCGGCAGATTGGCATCCATCAGATGAATACGGTTCAGGGTTTCTAATCCGTCAATACCAGGCATCCAGATATCCAGCAGGACGCAATCCACAGCTTGCTTACGCAGGCGCGCAATAGCCTCTTCGCCGGAAGCAGCGCATACCACCAGATATTCCTCATCCTCAAACAGCCCCT
>CAYUBK010000050.1:0-12980 GCA_964442955.1 uncultured Zetaproteobacteria bacterium
ATTGCCATTATTCATTGTGGGCGATTCTTTTGTGCTGGTGCGACTATTACGGCTGGCGCGAGTCATCAGAGTCGCTATCTCCTTCCCTGTTGTGCGTGCTCTGTTTATTTCTTTGAAGGGCTCAGTCCAGCTATTAATGGGCGTACTCGGCACCATTGGGCTGATTTCAGTACTGGTAGGCAATGCTGTTTATATTCTGGAGCCACAAACATTTTCAGATGCATTTGAAGGTACATGGTGGTCACTGGTAACCATGAGCACAGTGGGCTATGGTGATTTTGTACCGAAAACCCCGATTGGCAAAACACTGGCAGCCAGCCTGATTATGTCAGGCATATGTATGTTTGCCATGGTCACTGCCGTTATTTCGGTCAAAGTCGGGCGCATGGTTAATCATATGAATAACTGCATGTCCTGTAAGCGTGGACTATCGCCTGACTTTGCTTTCTGCCCTCATTGCGCCGCAGCCCAGAAACAACCGCCAGAAACAACCGAAACAACCTCAAGCCCCTGAACACACCAAATAACACAACGCCCGGCCACATCCACTGCATCGCTGATAGCCCCATCGCATGGCTCCTTTCTAGGAGCAGCTAGTTTCGTTATCATCGCGCCTTCCATTTTCTTAACGCAAAGAAACACTGCTATGCCGGAGGTAAACACTGCATGAATGATCGATTGCTTGGAGAAGGCCTGACATTTGATGATGTGCTGCTGGTTCCACAAGCCAGTAATGTCATGCCGCGAGGCGTTGATACATCAGCCCAACTCACCAAAACCATTCGCCTGAATATCCCGGTGCTGTCCGCCGCCATGGACACAGTCACCGAATCCGGTACTGCCATTGCGCTGGCGCAGGAAGGCGGTATCGGCGTGATTCATAAAAACCTCACGCCAGAGCAACAGGCTGCTGAAGTGCGCTGCGTCAAACGCTATGAAGCTGGCGTGGTACAAAACCCGCTAACCGTAACGCCGAACACCACCCTGGCCGAAGTATCCCGACTGGCTGCCGAAAACGGGTTTTCCGGTTTTCCTGTGCTCGATAACGATGGCAAGGTCTGCGGCATTGTCACCAACCGCGATATTCGCTTCGATCGCGATCCGGGTAAAAAAGTCGCCGAAATGATGACCCCGAAGGAACGACTGGTTACGGTTCACCACGGCGTGGAACTGGATGTCTGCAAGCAGTTGTTCCGCGAACACCGCATCGAGAAGCTACCCGTGCTCGATGATGCAGGCCATTTGGTCGGCATGATCACGGTGCGCGATATCGAAAAATCCAAAGCGTTCCCCAATGCCGTGCGTGACGATCTGGGCCGCTTGCTGGCTGCCGCGGCGATTGGGGTCGGCGACAAGGAAATGCAGCGATTTGAAGCGCTGTTTGCAGCTGGCGTGGATGCTGTCGTGGTGGATACGGCGCACGGCCATTCCAGCGGCGTAATCGAACAGGTGCGCGAACTCAAGCGCCAGCATGGCGATGACATCCAGATTATCGGCGGCAATATCGCTACGCCGGAAGCCGTGCGCGATCTGGCCGATGCGGGTGCGGATGCGGTGAAAGTGGGTATCGGCCCCGGTTCGATTTGTACAACGCGTATTGTGGCTGGCGTGGGTGTTCCCCAACTAACCGCCGTCATGCAATGCTCGGCGGCAGGCAAGGATGCAGGCGTGCCGGTCATCGCTGATGGCGGCATCAAGTTCTCTGGTGATTTTGCCAAAGCTATGGCGGCTGGTGCTTCCACCTGCATGTTCGGCTCGATGTTCGCCGGCACCGAAGAAGCACCCGGTGCCAAAATCCTGTATCAGGGTCGCACCTACAAGGCCTACCGTGGCATGGGCTCGATTGGTGCCATGCAACAGGGCAGCAAGGACAGGTATTTTCAAGGTGATGTGGATGAAGCCATGAAACTGGTCCCTGAAGGCATTGAAGGACGCGTCTCCTATAAAGGCCCGCTGGGCGATATTCTGCATCAGCTGATGGGCGGATTGCGTGCATCCATGGGTTATTCGGGTGCAGCCGACATCTATGCATTTCACCGGCGCGCCCGTTTTATCCGTATCACCGGTGCCGGTTTGCGCGAATCGCATGTGCATGATGTCACCATCACCGAGGAAGCCCCGAATTATCGCATGGAATCGTGATTGTTTAACACGGCTTCGGTCTCCTTCCCTCTGCCTTAAACGTCAGGTGAAAAACGTGGTTTTCACCTGACTCACTAAAGCCACCCATCCATGGGTGGAATGATGGCGCTTAAGAAATATCCGCAGCAATGAAACGAGGAAAACATGGATAAAATACTTATTCTGGATTTTGGATCGCAATATACGCAGCTGATTGCACGGCGTGTGCGCGAGGCCGAGGTTTATTCCGAACTGCATGCATGGGATATGGATGCTGATGCCATTCGTGACTTTGCGCCGTCCGGCATCATTCTTTCCGGTGGCCCGAATTCAGTCTATGAAGATGAAACGCCGGTCGCGCCATCCATCGTGTTTGAGCTGGGAGTGCCGGTGCTCGGTATCTGCTACGGTATGCAGACCATGGCGGCGCAACTGGGCGGCTCGGTCGAAACCGGTCATGCGCGCGAATTCGGCTATGCGGAAATCCTGACTTCGGGCAATTCGCCATTATTGCGCGGCATCGAGGACAAGGACAACGGCGTGCTCGATGTGTGGATGAGCCACGGCGACAAAGTGACTGGCTTGCCGGATGGCTTCCATGTGCTGTGTAGCAATGATTCCACGCCAATCGCCGGCATGGCTGATGAAACGCGCCATTTTTATGCGCTGCAATTTCATCCTGAAGTAACCCACACCAAGCAGGGCACGGCGATTTTGTCCCGTTTTGTACATGAAATCTGCAGCTGTGATCGTAGTTGGACGATGCCCGGATACATTGATGAAGCTGTCGCACAAATCCGCCGGCAGGTGGGCGATGAAGAAGTCATTCTGGGGCTCTCCGGCGGCGTCGATTCTTCAGTCGCGGCAGCACTCTTGCAGCGCGCCATCGGTGATCAACTGACCTGTATTTTTGTCGATAACGGCTTATTGCGCCTGAATGAAGCGGAACAGGTGATGCAGACCTTTGCTGATAACCTGGGTGTTAAAGTCGATCATATCGATGCCTCGGACGCCTTCCTGAGCGAACTGGCAGGCGTTTCCGACCCGGAAGCCAAGCGCAAAATCATTGGCCGTGAATTCGTGCACGTCTTTCAGGCCGAGGCGGAAAATATGCCCAATGCACGCTGGCTGGCGCAGGGCACGATTTATCCCGATGTCATTGAATCAGCCGGCTCCAAAACCGGCAAGGCGCACACCATCAAGAGCCACCACAATGTCGGCGGCCTGCCCGATACCCTGCATCTGAAATTGCTGGAACCATTACGCGATTTATTCAAGGATGAAGTGCGCGAACTGGGCGTAGCGCTCGGCTTGCCGCGTGACATGGTTTATCGTCACCCCTTCCCCGGCCCCGGACTCGGCGTGCGCATCCTCGGCGAAGTCAAAAAGGAATATGCTGATCTATTGCGTCTGGCCGATGCCATTTTTATGGAAGAACTGGTCGCATCCGGCTGGTATGAAAAAACATCGCAGGCATTTGTGGTATTTCTACCGGTCAAATCGGTGGGCGTCATGGGCGATGGTCGCACTTACGAGTGGGTGGTGGCGCTGCGCGCAGTACAGACGCAGGATTTCATGACCGCACACTGGGCCGAACTGCCTCATGCACTGCTGGCCAAAGTATCTAATCGCATCATCAATGAAGTGCGCGGCATCAACCGGGTCGTCTATGATGTATCCGGCAAACCGCCCGCCACCATTGAGTGGGAGTAGCTTGCTGGAAAACAAATCGAGGGGAATACGATCGAGGGGAACAAAATTGAGTGGAATAATCGCATCTCGCAACACTTCTGCTATCATTGCAACTATTCATTAAATCGGAGGAATCATATGCATATCAAAAAACCTATTATTGCAATCGCATGTCTGAGCTTGCTGGCGGCATGTTCACAACAAACTGAGGTCAAAAAGGCCGAGGTGAAGGAAGCCGCGCCGGCCGGATTGCAGTTGGATAATGATAATGCCAAATTAAGCTATGCCATTGGCATGGATATCGGCATGTCACTGAAATCGCTGAAAACTGATCTGGATCGCGCCGCGCTGGAGGCAGCCATCAATGATCGTCTTGATGGCAGTAAATTAAAGCTAAGCGAAGAAGATGCAGGCAAGGCAAAACAGGCTTTTTTCAAGAAACAAGCTGAGGCGCGCGCATCAGAGCAGAAAGCCGCAGGGGAAAAGAATAAGGCTGACGGCGCAGCATTTCTGGCCGATAATGGTAAAAAGAAAGGCGTGACCACCACCAAGAGCGGACTGCAATACGAAGTGCTTAAACAGGGTGACGGTGCCAAGCCCAAGGCCACGGACAAGGTGACTGTAAATTATCGCGGCACGTTAATTGATGGCACAGAATTCGATTCATCCTACAAACGCGGCCAACCGGTGACCTTTCCGCTTAACGGCGTCATCAAGGGTTGGACTGAAGGCGTGCAACTGATGAGTGTCGGTTCCAAATACAAATTCGTCTTACCATCTGACCTCGCTTATGGCCCGCGCGGCGCAGGCCCGAAAATCGGCCCGGACAGCGTATTGGTGTTTGAAGTCGAGTTAATCAGCATTGGTGATGCAAAAACAGCCGCCAAATAAACATACGCAACAAAGGCATGGATAAAACAAAGCCCCTTTTCCCTCTGATTGGGAGATGGGGCTTTGTTTTTGGGTGGAAGAGCATACGGGGTATCACCATTCATGAATAAACATTTGATCATTGGACTCGAAGGGCTGACGCTGACTGCGCAGGAATGCGCATGGCTGAAAGAAAGACCGCCACTGGGCGTGATTCTGTTTGCGCGCAATACCGATTGCCCCGAGCAGGTAAAAACCTTGCTGGCCGAGGTGCGCGCCTGCACCGGACAGAACACATGGGCTGCAATTGACGAAGAAGGCGGGCGAGTTAATCGTATGCCGTGGGCACCATTCAACGCTCGCCGCCATGCGGCGGATTACGGGGTGATGTATGGCCGCAATGCCGGAACAGCGATTCAGGCGACATATCAGGATAGTTTATGTGCTGGCGAGGCATTGAAGGAACTGGGCTTTACGCATAACTGCGCGCCAGTGCTGGATCTGTTTCACCCCGATGGACATGGCATTATCGGAAAACGTTCGTTTGGCGATAATATTGAACAGGTAACGGCGTTGGCAATAGCATGCATGCGCGGCCTGCACGATGCCGGCATTGAAGCGGTGGGTAAACATTTCCCCGGTCACGGACGCGCCAATGCCGACTCGCATGTGGCAGTACCTGAAGTGGATGCGCCGCTGGCGACGATTCTGGATGAGGCTGAACCTTTTGCCCGCCTGATCGCGGCAGGGTTGAAACATGTGATGACTGCGCATGTGATTTATTCTGATACAGTTAAAGATGTAGCGACGGTATCACCGTTCTGGGTGCGGCATGTCTTGCGTGAACGCATTAATTTTTTCGGACGCATCTGGAGTGATGATTTATGCATGAAAGGCGTCGGTGAAGATGTACCTGCTGCTGCCGAAGCAGCTCTGAAGGCCGGTTGTGATACCCTGCTAACCTGCCAACCCGAAGGCGTAGCTGCGGTATATACACATTTACAAGCTTTCACCACAGAGCCCACAGAGTAAAACCACAACCAAGCTAAATGTTTTGCTTTGCTTCTCATCTGCGTTCACAAGGTGAATGCCGCTTGCGGCAGAGAAGGCACCCTGGGGTATTCGCGTTCATCTGCGGTTGCTGTCTTTGACTTACTCTGTGAAACGCTGTGTACTCTGTGGTGAAACATTGAGGAGTGACGATGTCTGAAATTTTAAGTGCGGCGGAACTGGCACGGTTTAACCGCCATATTATTTTGCCACAGGTCGGCCTTGAAGGGCAGGAGAAATTGAAGCTGGCCAGAGTATTGTGTGTCGGCACAGGCGGGCTGGGTAGCCCGATTTCACTCTATTTGTCGGCAGCAGGCGTTGGTACCATCGGATTGGTTGATTTCGATGTCGTCGATGATTCCAATTTGCAACGCCAGATTGCCCATTCCACCGCTGACATCGGGCGCCCGAAAGTGGAAAGTGCCCGCGATACATTGGTCGGTATCAATCCGCATCTGAATGTAAACCTGCATGGCGATGGTATCCGCCGCGACAATGTGCGCGACATTGTTAGGCAGTACGATCTGGTCGTCGATGGCACGGATAATTTTCCGACCCGTTATCTGGTCAATGATGCCTGCGTATTGGAAGAAAAACCGCTGATTTATGCTTCGATATTTCAGTTCGAAGGGCAAGCCACCGTATTCAATCATGGAGAGAGCGATACACGCGGGCCGTGTTATCGTTGCCTGTATCCTGAGCCGCCACCGCCGGGACTGGTGCCATCTTGCGCCGAAGGCGGCGTGCTGGGTGTATTACCGGGGGTAATTGGCGTGATTCAGGCGACTGAAGCGGTGAAAATTATTCTGGGGCAGGGCACGACGCTTTCTGGCCGGTTGTTGTTGTACGATGCCATGCAGATGAAGTTCCGCGAAGTAAAATTGCGCCGTGATCCAACCTGCCCGGCCTGTGGTGATCATCCAAGCATTGGTGATGTGGTTGAATATGAGCAATTCTGTGGCCTGCCTCCGACGGAAACGAACGAGGAGGAAGAAGAAGCGATGGCTGAATATGATATTACTCCGGCTCAATTGAAGGCCATGAAGGATACCAATCCGGATTTATATGTACTGGATGTGCGCGAACCGCATGAGATTGCGATTTGCGCCATAGCAGGCACGCATGAAATTCCATTGGGGAAAATCGCTGAACGCTATGCGGAAGTGCCGACAGACAGAGCCGTTGTAGTGCATTGCAAAATGGGCGGACGTTCAGCCCAGGCTGTCGAATTTCTGCAAGGCAAAGGTTACGCCAATGTCAAAAATCTGGCTGGTGGTATTTTGCGCTGGATTGATGATGTGGATAGCTCACTACAGAAATACTGAAGTCATTCATTCTGCCTGACCGTAAAAGGAACCTTGATAAATTTCTCTGCCTTTTCAGCAGGCACAGGCGGGCTGAAAAAATAGCCCTGAATCTGGTTGCAGTTCAAAGCGCTCAGGAAATGTAATTGCTCGGCATTTTCCACCCCTTCTGCCACAACAACGAGATTCAGGGCATGCGCCAGTTTGATGATGGCCGTAGTAATGGTGGCTTCCATCTCATCATCAGGGATATCCATGATAAAAGAGCGATCCACTTTCAGCACATCAATCGGAAAATGTTTGAGGTAGGCCATACTCGAATAGCCGGTACCAAAATCATCAATCGATATTTTCATGCCCATCTTTTTCATTTCTCCAAGAACCAGCATAGCAGTATCAGCATCCTCCATCAGTACGCTCTCGGTGATCTCAAATTCCAGATACTTTGGTTCCATGCCGGTTTCTTCCAGGATTTCGCGGACTGCATGTAACAGCTTCCGATCCGAAAACTGATGACATGAGAGATTGACTGAAATGCTGATAGGACCGAATCCAGCCTCAAGCCATGTCTGATGCTGGCGGCAGGCGGTCTTAATTACCCATTTCCCCATCGGAATAATCAGACCGGAATCCTCGGCGACAGCAATGAAGTCCAGTGGCGGAATCATGCCTTTTTCCGGATGAATCCAACGAACCAGAGCTTCAAATCCGGATACGCGCAAGTTTTTGGCCGATACTTTGGGCTGATAAAACAGTGTCATCTCATCATGTTCCAGCGCATGATACAATTCACCTTCAAGCTGGATGCGGTTCTGACTCTGGCGACGCAGCTCATCATCATAAAAGAATACGCCATTTCGACCGCTGGATTTCACCTGATACATGGCCGCATCAGCATGTTTGAGCAGGGTATCTATTTCTTCGCCATCTTCAGGGTAAATGGCAATACCGATACTGGATGTGACCACCACGCGATTACCGGCCAGCATGAATGGTTCGTTCAGGCTTTCCAGAATACGATTGGATACAATATTGATCTGCTTCTCATTGTTGAGATCCACCAACATGACCGTGAATTCATCGCCGCCGAGGCGTGCCAGAGTATGCTTGTTTGCATCATTAGGCTGCGCATGGGAGCAATCTGTAGATGCAATGTCTGTGGCGCGGATACTTTGCTTTAATCGGCTCGATACATCTTGCAACAACTGATCGCCTGCAACATGCCCAAGGCTGTCATTGATGCGCTTAAAATTATCCAGATCCAGAAACAAAACAGCGATTTTTTTGCCATGACGGTTGGCATGGTGCATGGCTACGCTCAAATGTTCCCGGAACAGGGTTCTGTTCGGCAGCCCGGTCACCTGATCGTAAAACGCCAGTTTTCTGATGGCTTCGTCGGCTTTCTTTCGTTCGGTGATATCCTGCATGGTTCCGAGCAGATGTTTTTTACTTGCTTGCGAATTGCTTTCGGCATGCACCATCAGCGTTCGCTCTAATCCACTCGGGCGGCGAATACGCAGCTCTACATCGGTAGTATCACCGGATAAGGCGCGCTCAATAGCCTGATCCAATGCTTGTTTATCATGATCATGAACTGCATTGATAAACAACTGATGGAATACGCAGGGAGATGCCATGGGAATACCGAAAAT
The DNA here is from genome assembly GCA_964442955.1 of uncultured Zetaproteobacteria bacterium. Taxonomy (GTDB): domain Bacteria; phylum Pseudomonadota; class Zetaproteobacteria; order Mariprofundales; family Mariprofundaceae; genus Mariprofundus. The sequence continues at coordinate 8,690 of CAYUBK010000050.1, forward strand.
ACGACATATCTCATCGGACACATACATCTCTTCATTGCATAAATCCCAGGTCCAGTTGCCCATGCGGGCAATACGTTGCGCTTCAGCTAATAGCCGTTCATTGGTTCGGGCCGAACGCATGGCCGTACTGGCGCGCAGAATATAGCGCAAACGATGGCCAAGCAGATCCCGGTTGACAGGTTTGACTATAAAATCAGTGGCACCACTATCATAGGCCTGTTTGATGACCTCAACATCGTCACCTTCCGTAACAATGACCAGTGGAACATCCTTACCTGTGACCATATCACGAAAATTTCGGCAAAAGGTGATACCATCCATATCCGGCAAATGGAAATTTATGAGAATCAGGGAAGGCATTTGTTCGCCGCACAAGTCCAGCCCCTGCCTACCGGAATCGGCTGCTATAACATCAAAACCGGCATTGCTGATTGATTCCTGCATCAATGCTCGCGTATGTGTATCTGGATCGACTATCATAATCGTTTCCAGTTGCATCATTTGCTGCAGCCCCTGATGGGAAAGGTGAATGGCCATTAAGCATCAACGAGCAAGAGGTATGCCACTATGGGCCAATAAACAGACTACCTCATGGAGTGCTTTGGGCGAAAAAAGATTACTCGGGAGAGAAAATCCAACCGCCATGGCTGGAGAATTCCATTGCCACCTGATCGGGATATTCAGCATGGTCTACAATAACATTCTGCATAGCAGGAATACTTTCCAGTTTGACGTCTTCAAAGCGCAATGCAATGCCTTCTTTAATAGACCGAATCACGATCGCATCTGCGACAAGTGGTAATTCATGTTTAAAATGGCCCAGTAACATGTTGACCTGACAGAGACTCCCGGGTTTTAGCGCTTGATCTGAGTGGACAAACACGCCGCCCATACTCAAATCCACGACTTCAACACCAAAAGAATCGCCACCTTCCGGCGTTAGCGTTGCCGCAATCGCCACTTTGGAACGCGAGTATTGGCGTTGATTATGATACAGCTTCATATGATTCCCCTAACGCGCATGGCACCGTAATCTGGAGACGCTACTCGGTTCACATGAGCATGAAAAGCATGATTTATCCCCATGATGCATCCGGGATTCATAGCTTGCCCGGCTTGTGGTTGAATGCGTAGCATTAGTTTAAAAACGAACGGAGTACAATATGCAGGGGAAATCCGAGCAGAGATTGTTGATAGCCATGATGATTGCCATCGTAGCAGGTGGGCTTTCCGGCTTTATCTGGGGCGAATCTATGATAGCCGTGGCATGGCTGGGCCAGCTATTCCTGACCGCATTGAAAATGCTGATCGTCCCACTGGTGGCCGCCAGCATTATTACCGGCGTGGCCGGGCTTGGTGATGTACGCAAATTGGGGCGCATGGGCGGGCTATCGATTGCTTACTATGCTTGCACCACTCTGATTGCCGTGTCTATCGGGCTGTTGATGGCCAATATATGGCAACCTGGCGTGGGTGTTGATCTCGGTGCTGGCGTTGCTGCGCCCAAGCCTGCAATCGGAGATGTCGGCATCACCGATCTGGTACTATCGCTGGTATACCCTAATATTATTGATGCAGCAGCCAACATGAAACTGTTACCGATCATCGTGTTTTGCATCCTGCTGGCTGCAGCATTAACAACGTTGGGCGATAAAGGGCGACCGGTCATCGCATTCTTCGATGGGCTGAATGAGGCAATGATGAAAATCGTGGGGTGGATCATGATTTTTGCCCCGATTGGTGTGTTCGCGCTTATTGCTTCCAAACTCGGGGCAGCCGGTGGCGGCGAGGCTTTCTTCGCCCAACTGGCAGGCCTTGCTAAATACGCGCTGGCCGTAATCTCCGGCCTGCTCACGCATGCGGTGGTGCTATGTGTACTGTTAATGCTACTGGCGCGACGCTCTGTCGCGGCATATCTCACACACATGGGTACGGCATTGATGACCGCTTTTTCAACCGCCTCATCCAGCGCCACCCTGCCGCTAACGCTGGACGGGGTGAAAGCTGCAGGCGTAGATGAGAAAGCGCGCCGCTTTGTATTGCCATTGGGAGCCACCATCAATATGGATGGCACCGCCTTGTATGAAGCCGTGGCAGTTCTGTTTATTGCGCAGGCTTATGGTATTGATCTCAGTTTCGGACAGCAGATGCTGGTATTGGTGACCGCTACGATGGCGGCCATTGGCGCCGCCGGTATTCCCGAAGCAGGACTGGTGACCATGGTGATTGTTCTTGAGGCGGTTGGTTTGCCACTGGAAGGCATCGGTTTGATTCTGGCTATAGACTGGTTCCTGGATCGATGCCGTACCACGATCAATGTGTTCGGAGACTCAGTTGGTGCTGCTATCGTGGGTAAAATGGCACCACAAACCAATCATTCCGGCTGATCCATGCTGACTGTCGATTTATTGCGCCATGGCGCACTACAAGGCGGCATAAAATACCGGGGCCTGACTGATGACCCACTAACCAATGAAGGCCGCGAATCCATGGATCATGTATGGCAACAATTAGCCGGCGATATTGATTGCATCGTAACCTCTCCCTTATGCCGCTGCGCCGAACCAGCCAGAGCGTGGGCATCCCATGCCGGTATTAATTGCATTATCGAACCCAGGCTGGCCGAAATGAATTATGGCGCATGGGAAGGCAAAACCATGGCAACGATTCAACACGAATATCCCGGCGTGCTCGAACGCTGGCGCGCCGATCCGACAGGTATGCGGCCACCCGGTGGTGAGTCACCGGAAGAATTACGGGCTCGGTTAACGGATTGGTGGACAGAGTTCAGCGCAGCATTCGGTGGTTCTCACATTCTGGTAGTGGCGCACTCCGGCAGCCTTAGAATGCTAATTGCATTGATGATGCAACAAACCATTGCATTCACACGAACAATCGATATGCCGTATGCCAGCTTGCACCGCATGATTTACCAGAATGGTAAGTGCCAACTTATGTCTTCACCCAAAATATAAAACATTGCCCCCTGCCGGAGCATAAATCTCAACAGCGGGTTTGTATTACAAATCAGCAGGAGCAAGTAGCAGCGCTCCCGCTGCGCGATAGAGTGCCTTAAACCAACGGCGCACCATTCTGCACGATTGCTGAATGGGACGCGCCACAGGCACGCCTGAAAGGTGAGGGCCACGGATGCCCGAATCACAATCCGACAGGACAGTCGGATTGGTCAGCCGAAGACTGCCTGTAAGGTGAAGGGCAGGAGCCCTGAATCAAAACAGCTTTGCTTCTGAGTTCGGGATGGTATCAGGCGTGGCCTCTTCGCTATGAACACCAGGAAACTGGTGAGATTGTTTGATCAGACCGAAAAAATATGTCCGTATATTTTTTCTCCATCTCATCGAAAAGCGTCGTTTCCGATTCCTTACTAATCCTATCGGATTAGCCACCCATCCATCGGTGGGGAAAATCCAAACAATCATTAGCTCGTATTTTGTGATTTTTATGTAAGGGGTTAGGTGTCAGCGGTGAGGTGCTAACTCCTCACTCTTCACGCCTTACTCCTCACTCAGTCCATTCCAATGCCTTAACGTTGCATGGTCAAGCCACACGGGCAATTAGTACTAGTCAGAAGGGCCAGGACCTTGTTTTGTGGATTTACGTCCCGCTCTTTAATCAATCGGCTCACGGTTGAATGGTGTAAACCAGCAAACTCTGCGATGGCTTGCATTGTATACCCATGCTCACAATAGGCCCCCCGCATCCAAACACCACGACCACCTTCACCTTCTGCAATTTCAACTAAAGGCAAATGGCGCAATACCTGCTTTCGTTTTGAGATATCAATATCATGGGACTAGGGCCTATCGGTTGGCCCATTCATGCTTTCTTTATGCTTGTTATCGAAAGGAGTAAGCTTTTTTGTGGTCCGTTGGGTCCAGTGCCTGACTCTCTACATACGTTGTTTGGTCATGGAGGCAGGAAAATGCGTAGCTGGATGATATATTTTGCCAGATTAACTGGCCTGATTTTTTCGTTGCCCATAGTTGGCCTGTTGACCGTTGAGCTGTCGATAGCCGGAGAGCATCTCGTTCTCACAGCTCAAAGTAATGCTTCGATTGGGGCGGTAATGTCAACTTGCCGATCTGCAGCGTTGAGATGCAAATCGAGGAATATAAAAAAAGCGGCAGATGATTGCGGCGCATGCCGCCAATATATAGATCTGGGTTGTGAGAAAAGACAAAAAATGCCATCCGAGTCAAACAGGATGATGGCGAAGTATATACAGAAGCATAATCAGCCATTTTTAGACAAACTTGATCAGTGCCGTAAT
>CAYUBK010000051.1:0-12599 GCA_964442955.1 uncultured Zetaproteobacteria bacterium
GAGTAATTATGGCAGAACAAGCTGATCAATCGCGCCGCAATTTTCTCTATGTCGCCGCTGGCGGCATGGGTGGAATTGCTGCAGGCGCTGCTGTCGTACCATTTATCGGCAGCATGTTTCCTGCTGCTGATACATTGGCAGCATCGAAAACCGAATATGACGTAGCTGCTGTGGAAAAAGGCCAGTTGGTCGTGATTCAGTGGCAAGGTAAACCGGTGTTTGTAGTCAATCGTACCGAGGAATATCTCAAGGAAGTTGATGGGCATGATGAGATGCTCAAAGACCCGAACTCCGAGGCTATTGAGGCAGTAACTGCCGAATGGATAACGCCGGAAAACAGAAAGTATCGCGCAATCAAGCCTGAATACCTGATCCTGGTTGCCAGTTGTACACATTTGGGTTGTATCCCGATGTTTAAGCCGACAGCTACGCGTAAAGACTGGGGTGAATCTGTTCCGGAAGATTGGCCAGGTGGCTGGCATTGCCCATGTCATGGCTCGTTGTATGATATTTCGGCACGTGTGATCAATGGTTCACCTGCACCGCATAATCTGCATCTGATGCCATACAAGTATCTTACTGACACCAAAGTCGTAATCGGCTAATCGGACAAAGGAGGGGAATGTGTTAGAAAAAATGATGAAAACTCGCTTGTTCGGTTGGATTGACGAACGGACAGGCGCCGAAGCGATTCTGAAATCGCAATTAACTGAATACCCGGTTCCAAAGAACCTGAACTATATGTGGAACTTTGGCTCATTGGCACTGCTGGTGCTGGTATTGCAAATCCTGACCGGAATTTTCCTGGCCATGTATTATAAGCCATCTGCCGCCTTTACAACAGGTCATTACACGGTGGCGTTTGATTCAGTCGAACGCATTATGCGCGATGTAAACTTCGGCTGGCTGATCCGCTATATGCATGCAGTTGGCGCATCGATGTTCTTTGTGGTTGTTTATTTGCATATTGGTCGCGGTATGTTCTACGGTTCATTCAAGGCTCCACGTGAGTTGCTGTGGATTATCGGCGTGGTCATTCTGCTTATTATGCAGGGCGCTGCCTTCTTTGGCTATCTGTTGCCTTGGGGTCAGATGTCTTTCTGGGGTGCAACCGTGATCACCAACCTGTTTGGAGCTTTGCCGGTAATCGGTGAATATCTTCAGCAGATTCTAAGAGGTGGTTTTGCCGTTGGCGATCCAACCCTGAACCGTTTCTTCTCACTGCATTATCTGTTCCCACTGCTGCTGGTAGCGATTGTTGGCGGCCATGTACATGCGCTGCATGTGGTACACTCCAACAATCCTGAGGGTATTGATCTGCACAAGGATGAAGAGAAGATTCCTTTCCATCCGTACTACACCATTAAGGATGCATTTGGTGTGTCTGTATTTCTGCTGTTCTACTGCTACATTATCTTCTTCAATCCGCAAATGGGTGGATATTTCATCGAAGTGGACAACTACGTACCAGCTAACAACTTGCAGACGCCGGCTCATATTGCTCCGGTATGGTATTTGACACCGTGGTATACCATCCTGCGTTCATTCGAAAGCAAGCTGATTGGTGTACTGGCTATGGGTGGATCATTAGCGATTCTGTTCCTGCTGCCGTTCCTGTGTACATCGGCTGTGCGCTCAGCGCGTTACCGTCCGATGTATAAAATCATGGTGATTCTGTTTTTCGTTGATGTGGTTGTACTTGGCTATTGTGGTCACTCTGCACCTACACCAACATTGAAACTGATTGGCCAGATTTCGACAGCATATTACTTCGCGTTCTTCCTGTTGTTGCCAATACTGCCGAAGTTTGAAAAAACCAAACCGGTTCCGGAGGGGATATAAGATGAAGTTGAAACAATTTCTAATTGTCGCGGCTACTGTTGCCGCCTTCACCCTCCCGGTTGCAGTGCAAGCCAATGAGCATGGCGTCGCTCTCAAGCACGCTGAAGTGAGCGTTACAGATCAGGAACAGCTTCGTCGTGGCCTGACTGTATTCACAGAAGTCTGCATGGGTTGTCACTCTGCGGTATATGTCACCTACAAAGGCCTGATGGATTATCCTGAGATTGGCCTTAGCCGTGAAGCTGTGGATGAACTCCGTGGTGAACATCCATTGGCATCCGGTATGGTCAGTGATCTGAGCCCTGAAGATGCTGAAGTGTCTTATGGTAAAGTGCCGCCTGATCTGTCGATCATTACCAATGCTCGTCGTGGTGGTGCCAACTATGTGTACTCCGTGTTGACAGGTTTTGAGCATGATCCTCATGGAAAAGTGCCCGATGGTAACTTCAATGAATATTTCCCGGGTAACCGCATTGCCATGCCTGATCCGCTGGGATGGCTGGATCATGAAGAGGCTGACACAGCAGAGCTTGAGCAACAGGCTCAGGATGTGGCTGCCTTCCTGTCATTCATTGCCGATCCTCATCAGAATGAACGTCGTGTTATCGGTTGCTGGGTGCTGGGCTTCCTGGTTCTGCTGGTCATTGTACTAGGTCTGCTGAAGAAAGAAGTTTGGAAAGATGTGAAACATTGATCTGATTCTTCAGATATCAAGATGAAAAAGGGCTCGCCATTTGTGGCGGGCCCTTTGCTATTCAAGATCCTTGTTCGGGTTCGGTTAAAATCTCCGGGTTATCGCGTATCAAACGTTTCCTTGGCTTGATGCGTAAATTCAGTTCAAGCTCTCTGTAGGTGCGATATACGCGCTTATAATTCCAACCAAATCCCTTCACATTACGCAAATAGAGAAAGCATAGACTAAAACCCCAGTTGACCTGGTTCTGGGTGAGTCAAAATCGTATTATAAAATTCCTGAATAACCACCTATCTCTCAAACACGCCCATGTGAAATACGTGTCCTTGATAACTCAGAATAACCCCGTTCGGGGTGATTTCTTCCAGCCTTAGCATGGCACCGAGCGATTGTTTTTCTCTGCGGATTTTGCCATTGATGATGACCATGCGGGCGGCCGGATTATCATCGTAAATATGACCTTCGATGTTGATCGGGGGCAGAGACTGTTGCACAGAAACGGGTAAATCTTTTAATGAGCCGATGTCTGATTCAGCGGCAGAAACCTGAGCGTGATTATCAGGCATATCGGGGATGTCGGGCATTTCGGTTAATTGGGCGTTAGCTCTGCTGACAGGCGATACGGGCGTGATCGGTTTGAATACAGGTATTTGATCCGACGTGGTTATCCTCTGTTTCATTGTGTTTGGCATGATCGTATTCGATTCAGGCATATTGATCGGAACATGGTTTGCATGCCGGTCGGCCAGTGGGATTCTTGATACTCCTGGCGCGCCGTTCGCAAGCTGGCTTTGACGGGGACTGGATGTACGAATGTTGCCCTTATGATGGTCGGCTTTCATGAGCGGTGCCTGTGCTGTGGGGCTGATTGTTTCTGGTATGGGTTCAGGTGCGGAAGGCAGTGCTTGATGTATGGCCGGTTGTTGGAAGTGGATGAAAAACCATCCGGTGGCCAGTGCAATAGCCAGCAGTATGAGCGGTATACCATATCGGGATGTACCTGGCGTTTCCTTAGGTGTATATGTAGGGGCCTCATAAGACATTGTAATACGGCTGCGTTGCTGGTCGGATTTTTTTAGCGCATCGAGAATATAAGACATCAGTGCTGTGCCATCCGTATTAGCTTGGGCGTGTTCAGACCGATTCGTTCGTTGATGCGCATGAGTGTCAGGATACCCGCAATACCATCCGGATTGATATGCTCCGATTTCTGGAAATCTTTCAGGCGTTCTACCATGATGGCATCCATGCTATGAAACGGTCTGGGTGGAATCATGGTGCCCTGAATCTGATCCAGTTGTTTGGCCAGCCACTCGACAGTCAGACCTCGGTCGCCTTGCTGTAGTTTTTCTGAATAGCCGGGTGGCTTGTTCCAGATCAGCGTGATTTTATTTTGCCATTGCTTTTTTAATGCCACCAGTTTGATCACCCACTGCTGTGTTCCCAATTGGATGATCGCATGATCATTTGCAATCGAATGGATGACTGCATGGCGAGTGCCCCCGCTGCTTCCCGAAATTTCAAACATAGCCGGACGATCAAGCGCTTGAAGTCGATGAATATCCGCACGTTCAGGCAGACAAAAAAGATTATTTTTTGTCAATTGTTGGCATGGGTCGCCAGTTACTATCTCCAGTTTGGCATTCCAGATTCCGGCCAGTGTCTGCATGGCCAGCGTTTTGCTTCCTTTTTTTTGAATCGTAGTCCACGGTTCAGCCTGGGATGCGGCAACTGAGTGTTGATGCGTGGCCGTTGGCGTGTGGCGCGGAATGTCCTCTTCCAGTAGTAATACGGTATTATTGGTGGACTTATGGGGCAGGGCGGTGGCAGCTGGCATTTCGGACGGTACGTACTCTGGCAGATGATTTGCAACTGTGATTGGCGCGTGAGATGATGATGCTTTCGCATCTACCTTCATATGTGCAGCTATGCCGGTTTGTTCATGCTCTGTTGCAGGCCTGGGAGGCGTTTTCTTTGATTCGCTGTTATCCGCAACATTGAATTCGGTCTTAATATGTAATGTGTTCACAAGTTGTTGCCATGAGCCTGTTGCAAATACAGCCCCGGCAGCAGCCAACAATAACATGGCTATCACAGGAAAAAGGTAATGGCGTTTTGGCAGGTCAGCTTTTCCAAGCACCTCTGCACTGGCCTGACGCACATGCTTTGGATAGACCATGCTTTTACCGGCGCTGTATACGCCGAGCATAGCCCGGTCACATAACAGGTTGATCAGGCGCGGCGTACCATGACTGATATGGTGAATCAGTTTCATAGCGCGGGGTGAAAAAACAGGCCGGATGCATCCGCCTACGCTTAGCCTGTGGCGAATATAGTTGCCCGTTTCCACCCGGCTTAATGGTTGCAGGTGATAGCGGGCGGTAATGCGCTGGGCCAACTGCCTCAAATCGGTTCGTTCCAGCATGGTTTTCAATTCCGGCTGTCCCAGCAGAATAATTTGCAATAGTTTACGTTCGCTGGTCTCCAGATTGGTTAACAGACGCAATTGCTCCAATACTTCGGGCGAAAGATTTTGCGCCTCATCAATCATCAGCACCACGTTATGGTTTCGACCATGCGCCTGAATCAAGCGGTTGCTGATCAGGTCGGTAAATATTTTGATGCTGGTAGTATCTTCTGAATACTTGATTCTGAGTTCATCGCATATGGCTGCCAGCAACTCTTCGACAGAAAGCCTTGGGTTCACAATCCAGGCGATATCAATATTGTCCGGTAAATCTTCGAGCAGTTTGCGGCTGATGGTGGTTTTGCCGGTGCCCACTTCACCGGTCAGCAGAATGATGCCGCCGGCGCTGTTTAAGCCGTATATCAGGTGCGCCAGCGCTTCCTGATGTTGGTGCGTGAGAAAAAGATAGCGCGGATTGGGCGCAATCGAAAACGGCAGCTCTTTCAGATTAAAATGTTCTCTGTACATATTCGGTAATGCGTCTAAATGTAGATTTGAACGCAGATTTTAACGGATATCATAATGAATCTGACGAAGCTGGCCGGCACGAAGCAGTTCAAGATCAATAGCCGCAGCGCTTTGCAATGACTGGTACATGCCCATGGCCTGCCTGGCATCACTAATGCGTTTACCATTGACGCTGAGAATAATATCTCCGTTTAGTAACCCGGCTTGTTGATACAAAGAGCCCGGCGCAATCTCGGAAATGGTGAACCCTTCAGGCTTGCCGTTATTCATATGGGGCAACACCCTCGCCTGAGATAGCAGGGCGGGGAAATCCTGTAACTGTTTCTGTAAATGGTTGCGGTTCATTTGCCTGCGTGTGGATTGAGGTGGTGTGGATTGAGAGGGAATGCCTGGTCTGCGCATGGATCGAGCTACCGGGCGTGCCGACTTTGATACTATGCTGTTTGAGGGCGTGGGCATTGCACTCAGTTTGGCGCTTTGTTCAAGCGAGATTCTTTCCAGCTTGCCACCCCGTTCAACCACAATCGCTTCAGTCTCGACTGTTTTGAGTACAACGCCCGGCTGAATACTGTCGCCGATAAAGAACACCCGCTGCTCACGCCCGGCAGCCATGGCGATGATTGCAGCGGCATGATCTTCTGCAACTACAGTACCCAACAGTTTAATATTCAATGGACTTAATGTGATCGGTTTTGGCGTATGCACCACCGTTCTGGTGGGCTGAACAACGGTTTTGAGGTTCCCGAATAATGGCACAGACACCAGACTAGCCAAATTCGGAAGCGTTTGCGTTGCATCTGCCATATTCAGAGGCTGGCTGGAAGGAGTTGGCGCATCGGCCGGCAGCAACCAGCCGGAAACCATCCATGCCAATGCCGCAATCAATATGACTTCACTGAACAACGGGATATTCCCCAGAGTGTGTAACCGACGCATGATTAAATCTCCTCCAGAATCCATACGCTAGCGATTTATCATAGCTTAGTAATCATTGCGAAGGCTTGCAGGTTCCTTTTTTCTCTTTCGGCAACAACAGAGCCAGCGGAATACCCAGCACTGCAATGCCGGCACAGGCATAAAATGCGACGCTGTAGGAAAACAAATCGGCAATAAATCCGCATCCCATGATGCCGATGGTGCTGCCAAGGCCGAATCCGGCGGCGGAATATAATCCCTGTGCAGCACTATGGCGTCCGGCCGGCGCCAAACGTTTCACCCAGGCGATCGCGGCCACATGAAAGGCGGCGAAAGTGGCTGCATGTAACAACTGCAAGCCAACCAGAAGTATGGCATCGGTGGTCAGCCCGATACCCAGCCAGCGCAGTGCAGCAAGCAGCAGGCACAGACTGAATACAAGCGGTGGTGCAGCCTGTTGCAATGATCTCGACCAAAGCCACATCAGGATGATCTCAGCGATGACGCCGATGCCCCAGAATAATCCGATCTGCCAGCCGGAAAATCCCGCATCGGCCAGATAGAGGCTGAAAAAGCCGTAGTAGGCTCCGTGTGAAACCTGCATGATCAGCGCGATGATCAACAACAGATAAAATGGTTTTGAGAAAGCTTCCCGGCTCGAATCCGAATCAACCGATGGCGACAGTCGGGGAAAGCCGTTTGCGGCAAAGGCCAGTATCAGCATGAGTGCGGCCAGTACGACAGGGAAGACTGTTATGTTCGGACCAACCAGCCATAAACCACCAGCCAGTGACGTGACTACGAAGCCCATCGAGCCCCAGGCGCGCAGTCGACCGTAATCGGCGATATTTGTTTCCGATACCGAAACCGACAAGCCATCGGTTAACGGCAAAACAGCAGCCCAGAAAATGCCGAATACGAATATCAAAGCAGCCAGCAGATATAGATCCAGAACTGATCCGATCAAGATGGCTGTGATTGCCGCCATACAGGATGCGAGCATAATAAAATGGTGCAGACGAACTGACGGCTGACGATCCAGCGTATGACCAATCCATGGCGGTGCGATGACTTTGGCCAGTGCCAATAAGCCGGTCATCAGGCCGATCATGGCGGCATCGAGTCCGCGCCCGTCCAGGTAAATCGGAAAAAACGGCAGAATCAAACCCATGGCAGCAAAATAGGCAGCATAAAACAGGCGAATTCGATTCAGTGATTGCGGCGTTACCATGGCGGCAAGCCTAGCCGATGCGGGCGTAAAAGCATCGGATACGCGAATCTCTTGCCGAGGTGAGAACAATACTTCACATTTGCCTGATGATGGATGCAATCGCGAATGGATGAGTGGCTGACGATCGTTATTCGGCAGTTGATTCTCTACAGCTTGCCTGTATTGATTTCGCTTACGCTTGTTGTTTTGGCTGAATCCCGATTTACGGGGAATGCTATTCCACACCCATTCTTTGCCACCGGCTGGAGGGGCGCGTGGTTGCCGTTGTTGGCGTCCATGGCTTTTCATCGCGGCATCATTATTGCACTGCCAAATTCACTGACGCCCGGTGTCAAATCGGCAACGGTTCGTCTGCTCGCCCACGTTGTGCTGTGTGGATTGGGCTTCGTGCTGTTTAGCTGGGGTTTGCAACATCAGGCGCCGACAGGATTGCCACCATTGCATCACTGGTGGGCTAAGGTGCTGATGTTTTTCAACCTGTGTATGGCCGGGCTGCATATATTGCCCCTGCCGGGCCAGTTGGTCGGGGAATGTCTGATGAAAACCCGCGTGGGATATGCCGTGCATCACTACTTTAATCCTCAATATACATGGCTGGTGGTGAGCGTATTGGCAGCATCACCGTTTCTGGATGTTGCGCTTGGCGCCACAGTTATTTTCCCGGTATATGAATCTCTGAGTAATTTGGCTGTGCATATATTCTAAGCGCCACATGATTTTTTATAGGCTTTGGCCTGATTATTGCTATAATACCGTTCATGACTGCATCCGGATTTGACAGAACCTCTACCCTTGAATTGCTGAAGTTTAGCGATGATCTGCCTTCTTTGCCGGATCGCTTTGTGAAGATTCAGAATATTGCTCAGGATCCGGATTCCGGTGCAGAGGATTTAGCAGCAGTGATTCGCAGTGATCAGGCTACCACTGCAATGATTCTGAAATTTGCCAATTCACCGGCTTACAATCCTGCCCATATACCCATTGGCGAACTATCTCAGGCCATTGCCCGTTTGGGCTCCAGGGAAACGGTACATATCGCAACGACCATGTCATTAATGTACGGCATGATTTTACCCACCGGCATGGCCAATATCCGAATATTTTGGGGCCATGCTTTCGGCGTCGCCATGGTTGCCGAGCATTTGGCTCGGAGCGTTGATCCTGCCGAGCAACAATGCAGTCATGAGCGTGCTTTTATGGCTGGTTTATTGCATGATATTGGTCGAGCAGCACTTGGCATGCGTGTGGACTTTTCGTATTTTGAGCATGAGACGGGACATTTACATAATGATTTACTGATTCATGCCGAAGAGGACTATTACGGTGTGAACCATGCTGAAGCAGGCATGCAATTACTGCGCCTGTGGTTGTTCCCTGATGATATCTGTCAGGCTGTGGCGGATCATCATGATGCAGAGAGTATGCATTTTCTGTCCAGGCTATGCTATCTGGCCAACCAGTTTACCAACGAACACCTGCCAGAACGAACAGCTTTTGATGCTATTGCTGAAACGTTGGTACAGGCGCTTCGCGATTACCCTCCCGATCTTTCTGCTCTGAAAAACTAACCCGAGCCATGCATCCGCAGCTTTACCATTGCTGCCAAAAAAATAATCTCAGAAAAACAATCTCACAATTGCCGTTGCCTATGGCTGGTCGTAACATCGGCGTCCATTGATATAAATCGATTTAAACAGATAAGGACGGGCTCTCTACAAAGATGGCATTGAAGGAAACGCTGCTGGACGGTAAAAGCAAGGCGCTGGCATGGACGCGTGATCAGGATACGCTGTATATGGTGGCGCTGGCTGTGGTTATCGGTGTGTTGGCAGGCTATGCGGCGCTGATGCTGCGTTTTATGATTGAGTGGGTCAGTCTGTTCTGGACTGGTGAACGCACCTGGGAAACCGTCATAGATACAATGCCGTGGTATATGTACCTGCTTGCGCCCACACTAACCGGTTTGATGGTGGGCTGGATTACAGTGCGCTTTTTACCCGGCGGCGAACTGCGTGGCGTGGCCGGCGTGTTGGCGGATCTGGTGCAGCGCAAGGCTCGTGTGCATCCGCGTCAACTGGTCACTGAAACGATTGGCGGTGCGCTGGCAATTGGCGGTGGTGCCAGTTTGGGGCGTGAAGGGCCGACGGTTGCGCTCGGGGCATTGCTGGCCTCCGAGATAGGCCAACGGCTTGGCTTTTCCGAACAGCAGCTGCGCACGCTGATTGGTTGTGGCGTAGCGGCGGGCATCGCAGCATCGTTTAATACACCGATCGCCGGCGTATTATTCGCGCTGGAAGTGATCCTGGCCGATTATGCTATTGCCACATTCAGTCCGATTGTGATTGCTTCCGTGCTGGCCACGGTGATCGCGCGTTCGGAGCTGGGAAATTATCCGGCCTTTACCGTACCCGAGTATCATTTAATCAGCACTTGGGAAATCCCGTCCTATCTTGTTATTGGCGCACTGTGCGGCCTTGTTGCCTCGGTGTTTATCAAAGCCATGGTACCAACACGTTTATGGTTGATGAAAACAATGCCAAACCCGTATTTGCGACCCATGCTTGTCGGTTTGACAATTGGTTTGATGGGGTTGATTCTGCCACAGGTCATGTCTATTGGCTATGGTACTGTGGAAGATATGATGCTGGAGCGTGTGCATCCTGAGTTGCTTGGCGTAGCGCTGCCGTTGGCCGGGTTTCTGGCTATTGTGCTGGTTGGAAAGCTGGTAGCGACAATCCTCAGCGCTGCCGGTGGTTTCCCCGGCGGTTTGTTTGGCCCGGCATTGTTTTTGGGAGCAACGGTAGGGGCTTTGTGTGGCGATATTGCGCATGCCATTTCTCCGGCCTATTCTGAAAGCTACGGCGCTTATGCGCTGGTGGCCTGCGGTGCTTTGACCGCCGCAGCCCTGCAGGCACCGCTGACTGTGATACTAATTGTGTTTGAGATGACTGCCAATTATCAGATTATGTTGCCGCTGATGGCGGCCTGTAGCGTGGCTACGCTGGTCACCCGCTCTTTTGGACATGCATCATTGTTTACCGAGGCACTGGAGGAGCGGGGTATCGAGGCGCACTGGGGTCTGGAGCAATCGTGGATGCGATCCGTATCGGTTAGCCGGATTCCGTGGCGCTCGATTCCCGCCGTGTCCGAAAAGGCACGCTTGCGGGAATTAAAACAGGTGTACACGGATTCAGGCAAAGG
The DNA here is from genome assembly GCA_964442955.1 of uncultured Zetaproteobacteria bacterium. Lineage (GTDB taxonomy): Bacteria > Pseudomonadota > Zetaproteobacteria > Mariprofundales > Mariprofundaceae > Mariprofundus. The sequence continues at coordinate 10,819 of CAYUBK010000051.1, forward strand.
TTGCGTGCAGGTGGTTGATGATGACGGGATGATGGTCGGTATCGTTACCTTTTCCGATTTGCAGAAGTGGCTGATTGATTCGGCACTCGATCAGGTGATTGTAGCCAGTGAAGTGGTGAATCGGAATGTGCTGGTGATTTCCGAAACCGATAGTCTGCTTGATGCCATTCATATTCTGGATCGCGAGGAGTTCGAGCAGATGCCGGTGGTGGCGGCGGATAATCCACGCAAGGTGTTGGGCGTGTTATCGCGCAATGCCATCTTTTCCACCTATCATAAAATGATTGTCAAACATGGTGAACGAGAACGTGAACAGTAACGTTTCCGGATTGAATGCTGCTCAGCAGCAGGCAGCACAGGCAGGTGACGGGCCGCAGTTGATTCTGGCTGGCGCAGGTTCCGGCAAGACCCGAACCATCGTGCACCGCATTGGCCATCTGATTGCCGGAGCAGGCATTGCACCGCACCGGATTCTGGTTGTGACGTTCACCAACAAGGCGGCGGCTGAACTAAAATCCAGATTGAGCGATTTGATTGGTGATGGCGGCGGCGGTGTCGTATCCGGCACGTTTCACGCCATCTCACTGCGTTTTCTGCGTCGCTATGCTGATGCTCTGGGTTTTCCACACTCTTTTCAGGTGATCGATGCTGATGATCAGAAAGCGCTGGTGAAGCGTATCCTGAAAGCTCGCAATATTCCATCCGACAGGCTGCACCCGTCCTATCTGCTCAACTGGATCGAGCACCATAAACATGCCGGTCTCAGGCCAGATGATACGCCGGCGTATGACTGGAACGGCATCAATATGGCGGAATTGTATGCCGTCTATCAGCAGGAGCTCAAGCAGCATGAGCGCATGGATTTTTCCGATTTGATTCTGAATGTGGTGACCTTATTGCGCGAGCATGCCGATATTGCCGTGGCGCTGAAAGCCCGCTTTGATCATGTGCTGGTGGATGAATATCAGGATACCAACCCGGTGCAGCATGAATGGTTATTGCATTTATGCAGTGAACATAAAAACCTGACCGTAGTCGGTGATGACGATCAGAGTATTTATGGTTGGAGGGGCGCGGATGTATCGCACATCCTGGATTTTGAACGCATCTGGAAGGGCGCAAGCCTGCATCGTTTGCAGCAGAATTATCGTTCTACCGCCGCCATTCTCGCTCTGGCCAATGCAGTGATTCGCGAGAATGAGGGCAGGCACGAAAAAATACTCGAAGCGACCATTGCCGGCGGTGATATACCGCGCTGGCTTGTGTGTAACGATGAATACGATGAGGCCCGGCAGATTATGCGCCATGTTGAGCATTGGCGTGCCAATGGCCATGCCAATGCCGAGATTGCCGTATTATACCGCTCCAATCGCCAGTCGTTGCCACTGGAACAGGTGTTTCGCGAATCGAACATTCCTTATCGTATCATTGGCGGCGTTGGGTTCTTCGAGCGCATGGAAATCAAGGATGCGCTGGCGTATTGGGCCTTGCTCAATCGCTGTGGCGACAGCTTGCATCTGATGCGTATCTGCAATAAGCCTAAACGCGGACTCGGTGCAAAAGGGCAGGAGCAATTGGCAGCCCATTTGGCAGCTTCCGGCCTGCGCGCCTATGAATGGCTTGATATGCTGGTCACCGGACAGGCCGTAGGTGCGGCCCGAAAACTGGAATCACTGGCGGTGCTGATGGTTGCATTGCGCGATGATGCAGCCAAGGCGGATGATCAGGGTTTGATGCAGTTGTTGGAGCGAAGTGGTTATCTGGACAGTTTAAAAGCCATG
>CAYUBK010000052.1:0-12191 GCA_964442955.1 uncultured Zetaproteobacteria bacterium
AACGGCGTGTGACCACCTGACGGCGGTGATCGAGGAAGTGGAGTAACAATTCGCGTACGCCGCATAGCTTGGGCTGTCCATCAACAAGCGAGAGCATATTACAGCCGAAATTGCACTGTAGCTGCGTATGCTTATACAGGTTATTCAGCACCACTTCAGGAATTTCGTTCCTCTTCAATTCGATGGCGATGCGCATGCCGTCGCGATCGGATTCGTCGCGCAGGTCGGAAATGCCCTCAAGTTTTTTGTCGCGCACCATGTGGGCGATATTTTCAATCAGATTCGCCTTGTTTACCTGATACGGCAGTTCGGTAATGATCAACGACTCACGCTTGGTGCGCGGATGGATTTCTACCAGCGCCCTGGCGCGCATAGTGACCGAACCGCGACCGCTGATGAATGCCTGCTGCATACCTTTGCGGCCATAAATGAAGCCGCCGGTCGGGAAGTCCGGGCCGGGCATAATCTGCATGAGTTCATCATCATCAATATCGGGGTTGCCGACCAGCGCAACACAGGCATTGATGGCTTCACCCAGATTATGAGGTGGAATATTGGTGGCCATACCTACGGCAATACCCTGTGAGCCGTTGACCAGCAGGTTGGGGTATTTGGCCGGTAGCACTTTCGGCTCTTTCAGGGACTCATCATAGTTGGGCGCGAAATCAACGGTGTTCTTGTCGATGTCGGCCAGCAACTCGGCAGCCAACTTGCTCATGCGCGCTTCTGTATAGCGCATAGCCGCTGGCGAATCGCCATCGACTGAACCGAAATTACCCTGCCCGTCGACCAGCAGATGACGCATGCTCCACGGTTGCGCCATACGCACCATGGCATCATACACAGCAGTATCGCCATGTGGATGGTATTTACCGATCACATCACCGACCACGCGAGCTGATTTCTTGAACGGCTTGTCGTGTGTACAACCCAGATCCTGCATGGCGAACAAAATGCGCCGATGCACAGGCTTCAGCCCATCGCGAGCATCGGGCAGCGCGCGCCCGACTATCACGCTCATGGCGTAATCAAGGTATGAGCGCTTCATCTCATCTTCGATCAATACAGGTACGGCAGGATTCAGTGTTTCTTCCATGGTTTAACCTCTGTTTATCTAAATTAACTAAGGAATCGCTGGTTTAGCGATTCCTTGCAGCCCACGGATGGGCTGCCAAATCAGGCATGTCGTGCCTGATTTGTGAGCACAGGCAAAACCACGCTTTTGCTTGTGCGTTCTGATTTTTGGCAGGAAGCCAATAAATCATCATTCACTAATACTGGTGCCCTCGACACGATTCGAACGTGTGGCCTGCCGCTTAGGAGGCGGCCGCTCTATCCAGCTGAGCTACGAGGGCATGTGTCGCTTTTCAAGGCGTTCGAAGCATAGCGACTTCTACACGGTTCTGCACGCTGAATTACAGCCATTCTTATCTCAAGCAAAGCACCCATGGCACCCTCTCTTGTTCCCTTCGGACACAATTCACCTTGTCGCAAAGAGCGCAAAGCTTTCAGTCATAAGATTCCGCGTTTTTCTTTGCGTTCTTCGCGGCCTTGTGTGCCATAATTTTAAGGTTTTGTATCACTCATCAATCACTCGCTAATCATTCAATATGTAACAGGCTGTGAGCCGGAACATCACCGAGTGCTTTTGCACCATTCAGAAAAGACAATTCAATCACAAACAAACAGGCATCGACCTCTGCCCCGAGCTTTTTCACCAGCTCTACCGTTGCGGCAGCAGTGCCGCCTGTGGCCAGTAAATCATCAACAATCACTACCTTGTGGCCGCGACTCAAGGCATCGCGATGAATTTCCAGACGGTCTACGCCATATTCCAGTTCATATTCCACGCTATGCACACCTGCAGGCAGTTTACCGGGCTTGCGTACGGTAATCAGCCCCAGCCCAAGTTGCTGCGCCAGTGCCGCGCCGAAAATAAAACCGCGTGACTCAATGCCTACAATGGCATCGACATCCGAACCCACCTGACAGGCCAGTTCGGATACGACTGCGGCGAATGCATTACCATTGGCCAATAACGGTGTAATATCCTTAAATACAATGCCCGGCTTGGGAAAATCGGGAATATCACGAATATAATCCTGCCACCGACTGTCATCTGCTATCATTGCTGTCATTACAAAATCTCCTCAAAGTTCACATCTTCATGATCAACCATTTTGCGCAGTTTTTTCAAAGCGCCCATCTGAATCTGCCTGATGCGCTCGCGCGTTACGCCCATGTGATTACCAATAGCTTCCAGCGTCCACGCATCATCATGCGAGTCGAGTCCATAACGCAGCCGAACTACATCTCTTTCTTTGGCTGAAAGGCCCTGCAACCACATTTGTAACAACCCATTGCGCCGGTCTTCCTCGAGTCGTTCACTGGGTGCAGCCGCCTGTTCATCAGCGGTAATATCATACAGTGTGAAGTCGCCATCATTGTGCAGTAATGCGTCTGCACTTTCTGTGCCCAACGATGTTTTCAACAGCTTGTGTACCCGCTCAATCGGGATATTCATGGACTTGGCAACTTCCGATTCTGTTGCTTCGCGTCCCAATGACGCTCGTAGCCGTGCTGCATGGGTTAATACAGAATTATATTCTTTGGCAATATGGACAGGCACGCGAATGGTGCGCGACTGGTTCATAATGGCGCGTTCCACAGATTGGCGAATCCACCATGTTGCATAGGTGGAAAAGCGACAGCCATGTGCGATATCAAACTTTTCAACTGCACGCATCAAGCCCAGATTCCCCTCTTCAATCAAATCAGCCAATGCGACGCCGCGACCAAGATAACGCCGTGAAATTTTCACGACCAGCCGTAAATTGGTCTGAATCATAAGTTGACGCGCTTGATCATCCCCTGCTGCAATTTGTTTTGCGAGTTCTATTTCCTGTGCTGCACTAAGCAAGTCATAGCGCGAAATTTCACGCATATAAATCGCCATCGGTTCCATACTCTGGTGTCCACTCATCAGCAATTACATCCGAAGTTACAATACAAAGAAAGCTCCCATACCACCATTAGTTTGAACTCTCTTTTTAACGGGGTAAATAGGCAAGCGGATTCACCGGCGTGCTGCCCTGTCTGACTTCAAAATGTAAGTGTGGACCGGTAGCTCTGCCTGTATGCCCTACTCTGGCAATTATATCTCCGGTACGTACGTGTGCACCCTTTCTCACCAGCATTCGCTGGTTATGCCCATAGGCCGTGAACAGGTTTTTGCCGTGCCGGATTATCACCAGTTTACCATAACCGCTGAGACGGGAGTCCGCATAAACGACCTCTCCTGAAGCCGCTGCATGGACCGGCGCCCCCTCTTTAGCTCCAATATCAATACCATCATGCATGCGACTACCCCGGCGTCCGAATTTGCTGGTCACGATGCCCTTGACCGGCCACCGTAAACGTCCCTTATAACCTCTGGCTCTGGATTTGTGCGCTGATGCATGGGTGGTGCTCTTTTTTCTGCTGCTGTGTTTATGTTTTCCATTTGTTCGAGGGCGTGAATGCGAAAGGCGTCTGATCTTTTCAGCCGCAAAATCACGATTTCGTGGCGCCTGTCGATTGATATATAAACGTTGCCCGATATAAATACGGTAGGGATATCTGATATGATTTCGTTTGGCGATCAGGCGATAATCAACACCAAATTTCTTGCCGATGCTATACAGCGTATCATTGGCTCTGACATAACGAATGAGCGTTTTATTGCTGTGTTTATGGATAGACGGTGAATGACGTGGCGCGCTTGTACTGAAGCAACCAGCCAGACCCGTTAATAGCACCAGACAGAGCAAGCGCGTCAAAATATGCCTCATACGTACAGTATTATTGCTTATAACTACAGCCACAGCAGGGTAAAACCGCCAACCACGACTACAGCTACGGCAACAGTCAACCATTCAAAATACTGTTCCACCAGCTCACGCAAGCGCTCTCCACCCCAGCATAATAGTGCCGCCTCCAAATAGAATCTCGCACCTCTTGAAATAATAGTCGCTACGATAAAGGCGGGAAAAAATAGCCCGAATGCACCGGCAGCAATGGTGATAACCTTGAATGGGATAGGCGAAAAACCAGCCACCAGTACGATCATAACCCCGTAATCCACAAACCACTGCTGTACATGATTGAATGTTTCCATGGCGTGGTAAAATTCGATAATCGGCAGCGCAACTGCATTAAACAGGAACATGCCAATGGCATATCCGATGATTGCACCCACTGTGGTGCCTGCGGTGGATAATGCTGCGAACCGAAATGCCGCATGCGGCTGACCAAGTGCCAGTGCAATCAGCAAAATATCTGGTGGAATCGGAAAAACGCTGGCCTCAATCACGGCAATTGCAAACAGTGCCCATCCGGCATTGGGGTGATCCGCCCATGACAATGTCCAGTGATACATTTTTCTCAACCACAATACCGGAGAAAGTTTGCTTAACGCACTAGTGATGGTTGACTCCTCTCAATAACGGCACGAAGGTACATGCATCAAAATACTCCTCCGCAATCACATGGGCCTGTTTGCGTCGGCGAACCAGCCGGTGTGAGCCATCGGAGCCTTCCGGTAACAGCAGTACGCCGCCCGGTTTAAGTTGCTGCAACCATATTTCGGAAGCAAAACCGCCGGCAGTCACAATAATTGCATCAAAGGGTGCATAATCTTCCCAGCCCTCCATACCATCGCCACATTTGAGCATGACATTGGCCAGGCGCGCCGCCCGCAGGTTTTGTCTTGCGCGGCTGTGCAATGCCTCAATGCGCTCGATGCTGTACACCCTGCGACACAGGCGTGATAACACGGCGGTTTGGTAACCGCATCCGGTACCGATTTCCAACACGCGTTCGTGGCCTTTCAGTTCGAGCAATTCGGTCATGCGGGCAACCATGTAGGGCTGGGAGATAGTCTGGCCGCAGCCAATGGGCAAGGCACAATCCTGATAGGAGCGAGCGGCAAGGGCAGCATCGACAAACAAATGCCTTGGCACAGACGACATGGCAGCAAGCACATGTTCGTCCCTGATTCCCCTGGCTTTAAGTTGATCATTCACCATACGCTGACGAGGCCTGTCGAAGGTGGGCGACGTATGTGCAGACATCAGCTGATTCTTCACTCTTACGCCCCCTTGTGCAGCTATTAATCAATTGTCACAACAATCTGCAACCTGAAAAGCTATGCGATAAAAATTGAAAATGGTCGGGACGAGAGGATTCGAACCTCCGACCACTTGACCCCCAGTCAAGTGCGCTACCAGGCTGCGCTACGCCCCGATGATCTGTTTAAGATGAAATGGTTCAGTGGCCATTTCAATGGCGGTGAAGCATACTTAAATCTTCAGAGAATGTAAGCGGAATTATTGATGCAATTATTTGATACAAGGGGAGCAGCGCTCAAGCGTTGGCTATAGCAAATGGCTGGAATCAGTCCAGCAATTTATGGATTTCGTTTAGCTCCTGCTTTAACTGATTCAGAACGGTCTGGCTGTCTTTCTTCTCAACAATATCTTCCAGATCGCCACTAAGCAGGCGTTTTTTTGCACCGCGAATGGTGAAATTTAAATCATAGAGCAAATGCTTGATTTGCAGTACTGCATAGACATCCCGATGCCGATAGAAACGGCGATTGCCACTTTTTTTGACCGGCTTGATATGCCTGAATTCGGTTTCCCAGTAGCGCAGTACATGCGGTTCAACGCCGCAGATATCACTAACTTCGCGAATGGAGAAAAATAGTTTATCGGGGAGCTCCGGAACCAGTTGGCCCGCATTTGCCAAAGCTTGTTTTGCATTCATTGATCAGCCCCTCCGTTTAACTTATCTTTTAACAAGGGGCTTGCACGAAATGTCACCACCGAGCGAGGCGCAATAGTGATGTCAGTTCCAGTCTTGGGATTGCGTCCTCGCCTGGCATGTTTCTGGCGCACCATAAAATGGCCGAAGCCGGATAATTTAACGTTATCGCCCTGCTCCAAAGAATCCCGAATCACATCAAGCACTGATTCTACAATCTGGGCCGACTCTTTTTTGGTCAGCCCGACACGTTCATGTACAACTTTGGCAATTTCAGCTTTGGTCATCTTTCCACCTGTCGAAACATGAATTAAAACGGAGAATTACCTTCTTCCGCTAGAAACGACGTTTGAATATTAACAGAACCTGTTAATCTGTCAAAGGTTTTTTTGTTACAATGGATGTATTGAGAATAAGAAATGAATGATGTAACTGCAAATAACAGCATAATTCAGGCATTTACAGGAACAAGTTTACCTTCATGCAGACTGAGAATTCGATCACATGCACGTGCCATTGCCATGCTGTGTGTCACCATGACCACGGCAGCATTTTCTTCACGGCACAGTTGCCGTAACAAGCCGAATACTTCCTGTGCCGTATGTTCATCCAGATTGCCGGTAGGTTCATCCGCCAGCAGTAACCGGGGTCTGGCAGCCAGCGCACGGGCCACAGCAACGCGTTGTGCTTCACCGCCCGAGAGTTTTGCCGGTACATGCTGTTCGCGCGCATCCAGTTTTAAACGCGTCAGCAGTTCACGACCACGGGCATCGCTTTCATTCCTCGCCATACCCTGCACCAGAAGCGGCAGCGTAATATTTTCCAACGCAGTCAATTCAGGTATCAAATGATGTGCCTGATACACAAAGCCAATCTTTTGATTGCGCAATTGCGCCTGCCGGTTGGAACCAATCCCGTGAATGGATTCGCCATCAAGCAGAATAGCACCGGTATCCGGCTGCTCCAACGTACCCAGAATCTGGAGCATGGTGGACTTTCCAGAGCCTGATTCTCCAACAATAGCCAGGAACTCGCCCTCGTTCAGTTCAAATTCCACGCCATTGAGAACGTGCAGTTTCCCCGATGGCGCAATAAATTGTTTGTGCATATCCGAAACGGTCAGCAATGGCGGTTTGTCCATATCGAAGCTACTCATATCTCAGCGCCTCAGCTGGCGGTACACTGGCTGCGCGCCAAGCCGGATAAAACGTCGCCGCCACGCCCATAAGCAGGCTGATGGCGACAATCACCGCAATAGATAGCGGATCAATCACCGATGGAATATGATCAATATAATATACGTCACTGGACATAAACTTGATGCCAGTCATGCCTTCAACCCAGGCCAGAAGCGTATCCAGCTTCCAGGCCAGCAGCAGGCCTAGCATGGCGCCTGTGAGTGTTCCGATCCCGCTTAGTAGCGTACCCATCAGTAAAAATATCCGCATGACGGAAGCATGCGTCGCCCCTACTGTTTTCAATATGGCAATTTCCTTGCGTCGTTCCATCACCACCATCACCAGAGATGCCACCATGTTAAACAGCGCTACCATCACAATCAGTGACAGAATAACCCCCATGGCAACCCGTTCAGTCTTCAAAGCCTGAAAAAATGAGCGGTGACGCTGTTTCCAGTCTGTCACCCAGGCGCCGGGTGGCAGGGTCCGGCGCGCCTGTTCAGCGACTTCACCTGATAAATCCCTGTTATGTAAAAAGAGCTCAATGCCAGTAACACTATCGCCCATTTTATTCAGCCGCTGGACAGCATTCAAAGGCGTGATGACCATGCCGACATCATATTCATAAAAGCCGGAATCAAAAATACCCACCAGCGTAAAGGCGCGCATCCGTGGTGCTGCACCCGAAGGACTTATACCGCCGGAAGGCGACATCAAACGCACCTTATCCCCGACTTCCACCCCCAGCTTTCTGGCCAGATCCTTGCCAATGACAATCTGAAAAGGCGAACCCGAAGCATTGATGAAATGACCGGTAGTAATGTGACCGGCAATTTCATCACTACGATTCACATCCACGCCTTTCAGAATCGCACCAAATGCGCGTGAACCGTAAGAAGCCAGAACCTGAGATGAAATATAGGGCGCTGCCCGCTCTACACCGTCCAGTTTTTCAGCCTGAGATAGCCATCTGCGCCAATCCTTCAAATCATCTCCAGGGCCTTGAATATCGACATGGGATGAAAAGCCCAGAATCTTATCGCGAATTTCCACGGCGGCACCGTTCATCACCGACAATACGGCAATCAACGTCATCACGCCGATGGCAATACCGACCCCCGAACTCCAGCTAATCAGCGACACAAAGCGTTCGCTACGCCGCGAGCGCAGATAACGCTTGGCCAACATCCATTCGTATGATTGAAACAGTGCCATCTTATGTCTGGTTTCCAGTACTAATACGCATGGATTTTTTTATGTCAAAACAGATCATTATGACAGGTAACGCAGATATAAATAGATATGTGCAATGACAATGGAAATGAGCATCAGGCCAAAAGCATGTTTCAGGAACACCAGAAAAGCAATCGGGTGCCCGGCCCGCTGAGCGAAACCGGCCACAATCAAATTGGCCGATGCCCCGATCAGAGAGCCGTTACCGCCCAGGCAAGCACCCAGCGCCAGCGCCCACCACAAAGGCGTAAGGGCATCAGCACCTCCGAATGTCGGACCCATATTTTGAATCAGTGGAATCATCGTCGCCACGAACGGAATATTATCAATCATGGCCGAAGCAATGGCGGACACCCATAGGATAGCCGCAACTGTGGCAGTGAAGTCACCACCGGTCAGTTCCAGGGTTTTGTTTGCCAGCATTTCAATGACGCCGGTATGTTCCACGCCGGTGACAATAATAAACAGGCCGACAAAGAAGAAAATCGTCGTCCATTCCACTTCTGCCATAATGCCTTCGTAAGCATGGTCTTTATCATGCAAGGACTGCCCGAATGTTTGCAGTAATAGCAGCAACGCAGCACCAAACATGGCTATCGAAGCAGGCTCCAGGTGAAAGCTGTGCGCCACCGTAAAGCCGCCAATGACCAGAAACAGAACAGTGAGGCTTTTTTTCAATAATGGTATATCCTTGATAGCTTCATTCTCGTCAAAGCGCATCACCAATGCCCTGTTTTCTTCAGAGGCGTGCAGATCGCGACCAAACATAAACCAGATAATGCCCAGCGTGACCACGAAAATAATGGGTATGATAGGCGCCATATTCACCAGGAAATCAAAAAAGCTCAGGCCTGCAGCCGAGCCAATCATAATATTGGGCGGGTCACCGATCAGGGTGGCCGTACCACCAATATTAGAAGCCAGTATCTGGGCGAACAGATAGGGGTACGGGCGCACATCCAGCGCATCTGTAATCAATAACGTGACAGGCGCAATCAGCAGTACAGTTGTGACATTATCGAGAAAGGCAGAAAAGACTGCCGTAACCACCGACAACATAACCAGAATACCCCAGGGGCTGCCTTTGACGGCCTTGGCCGCTTTAATTGCCACATATTGAAACATGCCGGTTTTCTGGCTGATGGCCACAATCACCATCATACCAGTCAATAGACCAATCGTATTAAAATCAACGCCTGCAACCGCCTGTTCCTGCGTCAGCACACCGCAAAGAATCATTAAACCGGCACCAAGCAGAGATAGTACGGCGCGATTGAATTTTTCGGCCATTATCACGCCATAGACGACCAGCAGGATAGACACTGCAATCCATGTCGGATCCAGCCCGAACATCGTATGCGTTACGTGCACATCATGCATCATCACTGTTCTCATGCGGAATTTTGGCCAGGCGCCTCAAAATATCGCTGGAGGAAAGAACCCCTACCAGTCGCTCATCAGCATCGGCGACCAGAGCATACTCAAAGCGATCATAAGTAATCAGGGCTGCCGTTACAGATAGCAGTGATTCATCCGCATGCACAATAGTCGGTTTTTTATCCATCACGTCAGATACATTTCGATTTAACAGTTTTGTATAATGCTTGCGTAACAACCCGATATCAGGCGCATAGGGAATCGACTTCAAATCCCCTGTTACAATATAACTGGGAACCAGGCTGGAAAGCACAGACAGCGTATTGACTGCGCCAAGAATTTTATGTTCTGCATCAACCACAGGAATCATGCGGAAGGTCTCTTCATTCAGAACAGCCGCGATTTCGGCTACCGCCTGTTCCGGATGGCAAACTACCACATCCGTCGTCATAATATCTTTTGCATGCATGCGCAATCCCCTTCTATCGCCTGATCCTGTGCTTACTCCGGTCGCATCAGTGGGAAGAGCAGCACATCGCGAATGGAATGCTGACCGGTCAACATCATCACCAGTCGATCCACGCCGATACCGACACCCGCTGCAGGCGGCATGCCAAATTCCAGCGCACGCAGATAATCCTCGTCCACGCCGGTTGCTTCCTCATCGCCAGCGGCTTTGGCATCCGCCTGCGCCATAAAGCGGCGACGCTGATCATCCGGGTCATTGAGTTCGGAAAAACCATTGGCCATTTCACGGCCAGCCATGAATAACTCGAATCGATCCGTCACTGTCGGCTCTTCATTATTACGACGCGCCAAAGGTGATACATCTACCGGATAATGCGTCACAAAGGTGGGTTGCATCAATTCCGGCTCAACCAGTTCCTCAAACAGAGCCATTAAATAATGCCCTGCTTTCCAAGTAATTAGCGGCTTAAAGTCAGGTATAACCTGAAGGCAAACCGTAGCCAGCAATGCCTTGTCATTAGCATGGCCGCGTACATCCGGCCGTTTCTCAAACACCGCCTCATCAATGCGCAGACGTCGGAACGGGTTCGAGAGATCAATGTCGATACCTTCCCAGCATACCCTGGTAACACCCAGTTCTGCAGCGATATCGCGAATCAGTCCCTCTGTGTTATCCATTGCATCGGTGAAATCAGCGTAGGCCTGATAAAACTCCACCATAGTAAATTCGGGATTGTGTGTCGCATCAATACCTTCATTACGGAAATTGCGGTTGATTTCAAACACGCGTTCAAAACCACCGACCAGCAAGCGTTTCAAATACAATTCCGGCGCAATGCGCAGAAATAATTCCATATCCAGTGCATTGTGATGCGTAACAAACGGTTTTGCGGCTGCTCCGCCCGGCTGACTTTGCAGCATTGGCGTTTCCACTTCGATGAAATCACGGGATTCTAAACCTTTGCGTAACAGCGAGACGATTTTTGAGCGCGTTCTAAAGGTCTGGCGCGTTGCCGGCGTCACGATCAGATCGACATAACGCTGCCTGCAGCGGGTTTCGATATCGCTCAGGCCATGCCATTTCTCAGGCAACGGGCGTAGACATTTGGATACCATTTCGATGTGGGACACACGCACCGACAATTCGCCGGTTTTAGTACGGAACAACATCCCCTTGCCGCCGATAATGTCGCCAAGATCCCATTTTTTGGTCGGATTGTAGATTTCTGCGCCACCCAGTTCATCGCGATTGAGGAAGAGTTGAACCTGGCCTGAACCATCCTGTATTTTAAGAAAACTGGATTTACCCATGACGCGATGTGCCACGATGCGCCCGGCAACGGATACAGTTTTGGCGAGTTGAGCGAGTTGATCTGCATCAGCTTCTGAAAACTCAGCATGAATGGCAGCAGTCGAATAATCAGAGCGCCACCTGTTCGGATAGGCCTCTCCCGCCTCGCGCAGGCGGGCAAGCTTCTCTCTCCGGACAGTAATCTGTTCGGACTGCTCCGATACGTGATTGTTCATCTGATTTATAGCTTGCTGTGCAGATCCAGATCGGAAAAGAAGAAAGCGATTTCGATGGCGGCATTTTCTTCCGAATCCGAACCGTGTACCGCATTGGCATCAATCGAATCGGCATGATCGGCGCGGATGGTACCGGTTTCGGCTTCTTTGGGGTTGGTCGCCCCCATCAGTTGCCGATTTAGCGTTACGGCATTTTTACCTTCCAGCACCATAGCCAGAACAGGTCCTGAACTCATAAATGCACACAGGTTGCCATAGAACGGGCGTTCAGCATGCACGGCATAAAAGCGTCCTGCTTCAGTAGCGGAGAGCTGCGTCATATTGGTTGCAATAACGGATAAGCCGTTTTCTTCGAAACGGCGAATAATATCACCGACCACATTCTTTGCGACTGCGTCCGGCTTGATAATCGATAGTGTGCGTTGAACTGGCATGTGGAAACCCCTTTGTTAACTACGCAGCTTCCCGCTGCGGGAGCGGCACCCTAAAGCAGCCTCCATCAACTTCCAAGTTCGAATAGAGTACTAAAACGGAATAAACAAACACATCCGATTTATGGATAAAAGTTAAGCCGGTTGCTTAAGATCAACATCATATTTCAGGGTA
>CAYUBK010000053.1:0-12082 GCA_964442955.1 uncultured Zetaproteobacteria bacterium
ATATGCTGACCCAGATCATGTTACCCTTGCTCAGACGCGCCGAGGCGGCGTCGATTGTGTTCACCACCTGTGATATGGTTGATGAAGATCAAAAGAATTTCCATGCCTACGGCTTTGCCAAACGAGCTCTGGCCTATGCCGCCGCCATGTGGCAGGCCGAACAGTTGGATAAGACCTACCGCTTTAATGCGCTGAATCCGGGCTGTGTGCGCACCGAGTTATTCAAGCGCGCCTTCGGTGGCACGCATCCCAAAGAAGTGCCAGCGGTCAGTTCTGTTGTGCCGGCTTATTTGTATCTGTTATCCGATGAATCGAAAGAACTGCGCGGTCAAACCATTCACGCCCGCGATCTGGATATTTGATGCTGGCATATCTTCAAAGGCGTATAAAATAAGGTAGAATCACCAACACGGCACCTGTTATGGCAAGCAGATATCCGTTCGATATAAAATATGGCAAGATCATCAGCACGATGCCGACAATGAGTGGAACAATTGCCTTTTGCTTTTTTCCATAAATAAAGAATCCGAGGCCGATTGATCCCAAGACCACGCCCCATAGCAGTTGTGCTGTAGATTCCATTCAGACTTTTCTATGCAATTTACATAACTACACGTTGAAACGGAAGTGCAGCACATCGCCGTCCTGAACGATGTATTCCTTGCCTTCGAGGCGCATTTTGCCGGCTTCCTTGGCTTTGGTTTCGCCACCCAGACTTACAAAATCGTCATAGGTGATGGTTTCGGCACGGATAAAGCCTTTCTCAAAATCATTATGAATCACGGCAGCCGCTTTCGGCGCGGTATCGCCTCGGTGAATCGTCCAGGCGCGCACTTCTTTGACGCCCGCCGTAAAATAGGAAATCAAATCCAGCAGGGTGTAGGCTTCCCGAATCACTGTATTCAGGCCCGGTTCGGTCAAGCCGAGATCAGATAGAAATTCCGTTTGTGACTCTTCATCCATTTCCACCAGTTCCGATTCGATCTGGGCGGAGACGACAGCCACGCGAGCGCCTTCCTGATCGGCAAATGCGCGCACCTGCTCGACATAGGCGTTGCCGTCAGGCAGCGAACCGTCATCGACATTGGTAATATAAATAACCGGCTTGCCGGTCAGCAGCCACAAATCTCTGAGTTTGCTCTGTTCATCTTCATTCAGCTTCTGACGACGAACGGTGATACCATCTTCCAGCCCTTTGAGCACTTTTTGCTGCAATTCGAGTAGAGCTTTGGCTTCTTTATCGCCGCTCTTGCACTGTTTCTCGGTGCGCTGGGTGGCCTTTTCGACGGTTTCCATATCCTTGAGCATCAGCTCGGTATCAATCACTTCAATGTCCGAGAGGGGATCAATCTGGCCGGATACATGGGTGACATTTTCATCTTCAAAACAGCGCACCACATGCGCAATCGCCGAGCATTCGCGAATATTGGCCAGGAATTTGTTGCCCAGCCCTTCACCGGAAGCTGCCCCGGCAACGAGGCCTGCAATATCAACAAACTCCACCACGGCATGTTGCATGGCTTGCGGATTAACGATTTTAGCCAGCGCATCCATGCGCGGATCCGGTACTTTGACGATGCCGACATTCGGATCGATGGTGCAAAACGGATAATTGGCCGCTTCAGCACCACCGCCGTTGAGCGCATTAAACAGAGTCGATTTGCCCACATTGGGCAGTCCTACAATACCAATACTCAGTGCCATGGTTGATAACCTCGTGAGGGGTGAGGCGTAAGGCGGCAGGAGGTGGATGCGTTGCTTCGCCTCACACCTGATGCCTTACGTCTTACCTGAATTTAATTTAATGCCAAATGAATACGATTGGCTGCAGTGTCCGTCTGGCCGGATAGCAAGGTGCCCAGCTCATCCATCAGAGCTGCAAAGATGCGCGCCTCATCGGCTCGGTCACCTTCGCATGCTTTGCCCAGCACCCATGACGTAATGTCGCCATGGGGAGGGCGGCCAATGCCGATTTTTACGCGCACATAATCAGCCGTCGGCAAATGCGCATGAATCGATCGCAGGCCATTATGTCCGCCATGGCCGCCGCCTTTTTTGATGCGTAATTTACCCGCAGGCAGGTCCAGATCATCGTACACGACAATGATATCCTGTTCATCGACCTGATAGAAACGCGCCAGCGCGCCAACGGCTTCGCCGCTGTTATTCATGAACGTTTGCGGTTTAATCAGCAGGATACGTCCGGCAGATGATTCCCAACTGGCCGTTTCAGCATGAAAACGAGGGGCTGCGGCAAAGCGCAGCCCCTCGGATTTGGCCAGCAGATCAACAAAACGAAAGCCGATATTATGCCGCGTTTCCGCATACTTGTTGCCTGGATTACCCAGACCGACAAGCAGTTTCAAGACTTACTCGGCTGCGTCGCCTTCAGTTGCCTCAACTTCTTCACCTTCACCTTCACCTTCATCTACGCCGGCTTGCGGCGCGGTCATATTCAGTACGGTAAAGTTCACGTCATGCTGAACTTCAGCACCTTCAGGCAGGGTGATATCATCAATATGAACCGTGTCGCCCACTTCCATACCGCTACAATCGACTTCGATTTGATCCGGAATGGAGTCGGCGCGACAGGTCACTTCAAGCGAGTGGCGGACGGTATCAAGCAGGCCGCCCTTCACAATACCCGGTGCTTTCTCGAAATTAATGGCAACAACAGGCACATCCATAGTAATTGAGTCGCCGGCGGCCACGCGGAAAAAGTCCAGATGTGTAGCAATATCCATAACAGGATCCCACTGACTGTCTTTCAGCAGCACTTTATTCTTGCCGCGTGAACTTTTCACATTTACTTCCAGAATAGAGGTATGAAATTGCTCTTCATTGAGTAATTTGGACACAGTGTTGTAGTCCATGGTGATGGCCAGATCAGGCTTGCCGCCGCCATAAATAATGCCCGGCATTTTGCCGGTACGGCGCAAGCGGCGTGTTGCCGAACGGCCTGTTTCTTCACGAAGTTCTGCTTCGATCACATAATCAGTCATAGTGTTCTCCTTAAAGTGCACCGTCGGGTTATCCCGTCACGGCGTGCATCTGGTTATTCAGCCTTGTTCGGCCAGCTTTGATCCGCCAGCTTTTCTCGACTTTTCGACGCGGGCGCGCACTCTAGGCAGACAATGAAAAAAGTCCAACACGACGCTAGTCTTCGTCCATGCTCAAGACATTCGCACTATTCACCATCACCGCTATCGCAGAAATTGTGGGCTGTTATCTCCCCTACCTGTGGCTGAAAAAAGATGGGCCGATATGGTTGCTCGTACCTGCGGCAGCCAGCCTTGCCCTGTTTGCATGGTTGTTGACTTTGCATCCCGCTGCAGCCGGGCGCGTTTATGCCGCCTATGGCGGTGTGTACGTCAGTGTCGCCATGATCTGGTTGTGGGTGGTTGATGCAATTCGCCCGACCATGTGGGATGTGGTTGGTTCAGGCATAGCCCTGCTCGGTATGAGCATTATTATGTTTGGAGCACGCCAAACATAGCTATCGCCTGTGTTTGTAGTTCCGACTAAGCTGGAAGCGGTTTGTAGATATCGCTCATGAAAACATACCGCTGTTGGCGGTGGAGTCGCAGGCGCATTCTGGCTATGCTTCGGGCCGATTTTACGATGAGGCAATACTATGGATATAGATGTACAAAAAGTGGCAATGCTTGCACGCATTCGCCTGACTGACGACGAGGCCGCAGAACTGGGGCCCCAGCTATCGAATATTATCGGCTATGTGGAGCAATTGAGCACGGTGGATACGAAGGGTATCGAACCGACAGCCCACCCGCATGACGCCGCCATGCCATTGCGCGCCAATATAGTGACCAATGGCAATCGCCGTGATGAGTTGCAAGCGGCCGCGCCAAAAACAGAATCCGGCCTCTATGTCGTACCGAAGGTGATCGAATAAACCATGCCATATTCTTCCTTATCCGATATTCAGAACCGTTTAAATAACGGTGAAACCACTGCTGTCCAGGTTGCCCAGCTTTATCTGGATCGCATTGCAGCTCATAATGATGCGCTCAATGCCTTTGTGCATATTGATCCGGCCCATGTCCTGGCCCAGGCTAAAGCATCAGATGCCTACCGCGCCGCCCATGATGCGCGTCCGCTCGAAGGCCTGCCGATAGCCGTCAAGGATATTTTCTGTACTCAGGATGGGCCGACACAATGCTGCTCGAATATTCTGAAAGATTTCCATGCCCCCTATGACGCACACGTCATCACCCGCCTGAAAGAGGCCGGAGCTGTACTGGTGGGTAAAACCAATATGGATGAATTTGCCATGGGTTCATCGACCGAAACATCCGCCTTCGGTCCCTGCCGCAATCCGTGGAATACCGATTGTATTCCCGGTGGCTCTTCAGGTGGCTCAGCCTCGGCTGTGGCAGCAGCGCTTACGCCGGCTGCATTGGGAACAGATACCGGCGGCTCGATTCGTCAGCCCGCTGCTGTGACCGGTATTACCGGCCTGAAGCCGACCTATGGCCGTGTGTCGCGTCGCGGCATTATTGCCTTTGCTTCTTCTCTTGATCAGGCAGGCCCGATGACTCGCAATGTAAAAGATGCAGCCATGATTACTGCTGCCATTGCCGGCCATGATTCCGCCGATGCGACGTCCGTCGCGGATGCGCCGGAAATCGACTGGCTGGCAGCTTGCGATACGACGGATATGACAGGCTTGAAAATCGGCAAACCGAAAGAATATTTTGTCGATGGCATGGATGCGGAAGTGCGCGCATGCGTGGAAGCAGCGCTAAAAAAATGTGAAGAACTCGGGGCCGAAATTATCGATATCAGCCTGCCTCACACCGAAGTGGCCGTTGCTGCCTATTATGTCATAGCGCCATCCGAAGCATCTGCCAACCTCTCCCGTTACGACAGCGTGCGGTTTGGCCATCGTTGCGAAAATCCGGAAGATCTGCTCGATATGTATACGCGTAGCCGTGATGAAGGTTTTGGTGCAGAAGTGAAACGCCGTATTCTGACTGGCGCATTTACCCTGTCATCGGGTTATTACGATGCCTATTATCTTAAGGCTCAGAAAGTACGTACTCTGATTCAGCAGGATTTTACGCATGCTTTTGAGCAGGTGGATGTGATTGCCACACCCACATCACCGATTCCTGCTTTCAAGCTGGGCGAAAAAACCGATGACCCGTTGACCATGTATTTATCCGATATATTCACCATCGCCGTCAATCTGGCCGGCTTGCCCGGTCTGTCGCAACCGTGCGGATTTGCAGATAAACTGCCTGTTGGCCTGCAATGGATTGGCCCGGCCTGGCGCGAAGACAGCGTACTCTCCGCTGCATCTGCCTATGAGGCGGCTACGGACTGGAGCGGCAAGACACCAGCTGGATTTAGCAGCAATGGAGGTGAGTCATGAGTTGGGAAACCGTGATCGGACTCGAAGTCCACTGTCAGCTTAATACCAAAACAAAAGCGTTCTGTGGCTGCTCCACCCGGTTCGGTGCAGAGCCCAACACCCAGACCTGTCCGGTCTGCCTTGGCATGCCCGGACAATTGCCGGTACTCAATACGGTGGCGGTGGATAAAACCATCCTGACCGGTCTGGCCATTAACGCGCATATCAACCTGGAATCGAAATTTGATCGTAAAAACTATTTCTATCCTGATTTACCCAAGGGTTACCAGATTTCCCAGTTTGCGGTGCCGATTGTGGAAGGTGGTTATATTGATATTCCCACCAAAGACGGCGGTGAGAAACGGCTTGGCGTCACCCGCATTCATATGGAAGAAGATGCCGGAAAATCCATGCATGAAGGGCTTGATGCGGTATCGCATATCGACCTGAATCGCTCCGGCGTACCGTTGATGGAAATTGTATCCGAGCCGGATATGCGCTCTGCCGATGAAGCTATTGCCTATCTCAAACAGTTGCATCAGGTGATTCGCTTTCTTGGCGTGTCCGGCGCCGATATGGAAAAAGGCCAATTTCGTTGCGATGCCAATGTTTCGGTGCGGCGAACCGGCGAACCGTTTGGTACGCGTACCGAAATGAAAAATATGAACTCGTTTCGTTTTATCAAGCAGGCCATTGATTTTGAAGTGAATCGCCAGATAGAAATCATTGAAGATGGCGGCGAAGTGGTGCAGGAATCACGCTTGTGGGATTCCGTCAAAAATGAATCGCGTTCCATGCGCAGCAAGGAAGAAGCGCACGATTATCGCTATTTCCCCGAGCCTGATCTGCCGCCGTTGCGCATCTCGCAGCAGGAAGTCGATGCCATCAAAGCCGGTATGCCGGAATTGCCCGGCCAGCTACGCCAGCGCTTTGAAACCGAATACGGTCTGTCAGCCTACGATGCTGATGTGCTGACCCAAACGCGCGAATCGGCAGCATGGTATGAGTCACTGGCGGCTGCGCACCCGGCTGATCCGAAACGCTGCGCCAACTGGATGATCAATGAATTGCTCGGTCGGCTCAATGAAGCCGGTAAAGACCTGTCTGATTCTCCCGTTTCCGCGCTGCGTCTGGCCGGACTGCTGGAACGCGTGGGTGACAATACGATTTCCGGCAAAGCCGCCAAGGATGTACTCGATTTGATGATGGAATCGGATGATGATGCCGATGCGATTATCGAAGCCAATGGCCTGAAACAGGTATCCGATAGCGGCGCGATTGACGCCATTGTTGTGGAAGTCATGGCAGCCAATCCCGGTCAGGTAGCGGGTTATCGCGGCGGTAAGGATAAACTGCTCGGTTTCTTTGTCGGTCAGGTGATGAAAGCATCACGCGGCAAAGCCAACCCCGGCATGGTCAACCAGCGTCTGAAAGAACTGCTCAAAGGCTGATCGAACTCCCGTGTCAACAGGGCTGCGCAAGCTACTTGTCGCAGGCGTAGTCCTGCTGGCTATCGGGGCGACGTTGGCCCTGCGTCTGAACTCGGATAAAATCAGCCAGCATTTCTATCAGCAGTTGCAGCATGCTACAGCGGCGCAATTAAGCGCCGAACATGCCGAACTGACTTTTATGCATGGCTTCGGCCTGCATCTGGATACGGTTGTCATCATCCACGAGCAGTATCAGCTGCGCGCCAAACATGTGAATATCAGTCTGCGGCTGTTGCCGCTGCTGCTGGGCAATATCCAGACTGATTTACTCGATATCCATGATGCCGATATTATCATCCAGCCCGTATCGATGACGCCGACATCAACTGCTATTTCCTCTCTGCCCGTACCACGTATCCGCTTTGTTCGTAGTCGCATTCAGACTGCAGAAGGGGATACCATATTGGATAATCTGTATCTGGAAATGCGCAATATCGGGCCTGACAGCGAAACGTTTTGGGAGTTGAAGGCCCGGCAGGGTAAGCAGGTGCTCAGTGGCAACGGGCGCCTGCGCTTCCAGACCGGTCAAATCAGGCATGGCTTCAGTAAACTGAAAATGGAACATTTCCAGTTATCCAGATTACAAGCGTTCGCCCCGCACGCATTTATTAGCTGGCTGCAAAGTGAGGGTAGCCTGCTGAGCGGGGCTGTGACGCTGGATATCAGCCAGCAACAAACCTGGGCTCTGTTCGGTGAAGTGGAGCTTGAGCGAGAACACCAAAACGCAGAACCAGCCGGCAGTAGTCAGCTGGCTACAGTTTTGAAACTGCGTGGCAAGCTTAGTCATCCGACTGAAGGTGCATTGGTCTGGCGTGACAGTTTTATTCATATTGGCAAGCAGGCCGTCATCTCCATTGATGGTTTGTGCCAGCAGCATGACTGCAACACAACATTGGATGCAAAACAGGTACCTCTTTCTGAATGGGCAGCCTTTATGCCTGCCGGCATTGCTTTTTATGATCACTTGTCCGGCATGAGCGACCTGGATGCATCCATCCAATGGAATGAAAAACAATGGCAGGGTAAAATCGGGCTGCAGCTGACCGATGCCCGTTTCAAGCACGGGACAGATACTATTCAACTGCCGGCATTGCACTTGAAAGCAGATGACCTCAGTGGCAATACGTCACAATGGCATGCGCAGGCCACCATCACCTCACCGGATTCCGAGGGCAGTATATTGTTGCGCAATGAACAGCTCGGCGATGGTAATAAGGATCTGTATATTGATAGCCATGATGCTGATGCTGAATTATGGCAGCCATTAAGTAATATGGTGTTATCGACGCTGAATATTGCGCCGACGTTACAGGCTGCGGGCAAGATTCAGGGCAAGTTGCATTTGCATCAGCATGGCAAGAAACAATCATTATCACTGGATATGGATGCGACGCAAACGCAGCTGGCCTACGCATCTTGGCTGAATAAGCCAGAACAGGTTGAGGCTAGGTGTAAAGCCAGACTGGATTTGTCAGGCATACACATCACGGGTGTGAGCATTCAGCAATGCCGGATTGATGCCTCCAGTGTTGATGCATTGTACTGGTCCCGACACAAAACATCGCGCAAAATCAGTGTGGACAAGCTGGATTTGGATATCAAACAGTTCAGGGCGCTGCTGCCGGAAAGCTATCAGGGACTCGCAGGCAGGATTCGGGGCAGTGGCAAAACAGCATGGAAAGGCGACCGATCATGGTTCAACAACATGAGTGGGCAATGGCTGCTGGCGGATGTCGCCACGGACACATGGCAAGTCAATGGCTCCGTGAATGTAAAAAAAGGTGTGTTCAGCAGTCGTTCGTTACTGATCAACGGCGCATACGGGAAAGCCAAACTATCCGGCTTTTTTGAACCGGCCCGAAAACGGGGCGATATCGATATTATTACGGGACAACTGGACTGGAATAGTGAGCCGGAACTGAGTGATTTCTGGCAACCACTATCGATTAAAGGACGAATTTATCAGGCTCGACTGAGGCTGCTGGGCAATGACTGGCAGCAGATTCAGAGCTTTTATACGCTTTCACACGGGCAACTGAGGCTGAATGAGCTGAAATCCAGCCTTGCCGATGGCCAGTTTAATAGCCAGAAACTCACCCTCACGCCTGCCCTCGGGGGTATTGATATACAAGGTGATATTCGCGGCAAAAACATTCAGTTATTAAAGCTGTCGCGTCTACATCGCTGGTTCGGAGCCGCTATCAGCGGAAAACTACAGGCCAATATCCAGGTGCATGGCCGTATCGGGCAGAAGAATCTTGCTGATTGGCAATACAGTAATGGCGATATGCTTATTTACGATGGCGGCTGGAAACAGCAACAGCAGCCGGAATTGATGGATGGAGAAGCTGGCATTGCATCACCGGCATTACAGTCCTTCGCTTTCAGAAAGCTGGATTTCAGGTTTCGTATTGGTAAGGAAAGTGCTGATATTTCCAACATCTCTATGCTTCACCTGAAGCAGGCATGGCAGGGCTCTGCCATGATCACGCCGGAGCTCCATCTGGCCGGCACCATGCATAACACTGCGGATCAAAGCACATATGTTATCGATAGCATCTTGCCCGTGATTCACTGGCATGCTGAATAACCCCTTGAGCATTCCTGTTAAGTCGTCATAATTTAGTCATGAGAAGACTATCGATTCGCGTCCAACAGATTAAACCATCGGCCACACTGGCCATCACCGCCAAGGCGGCGGAAATGCGTGCAGCCGGCAAAAATATTATTTCGCTGTCAGTCGGCGAGCCGGATTTTGAAACGCCCGCAGCAGCGCGCGCAGCAGGCATTGAAGCCATCAACACCGGCTTCACCCGCTACACCGCTGTAGCTGGCATTCCGGAACTGCGGCAGGTGATCGCTGAAAAGTTCAAGCGGGATAATGATCTTGATTATAGTGCGGATGACATTCTTGTTTCCACCGGCGGCAAGCAGTGCATTTATAATCTGTTGATGGCCGTGGTGAATCCGGGCGAGCGCGCCATTATTCCGGCACCTTACTGGGTTTCCTATCCGGATATGGTCAAGCTGGCGGAAGGCACGCCGGTGATTGTGCCGACCACTGCCGAGGCAGGCTTTAAAATTACGGCGGCGCAACTCGATGAAGTGCTATGCCACCGCTGCAAAATCCTGTTTCTTAATTCCCCCTCCAACCCGACCGGCATGGTGTATACGGCAGAAGAATTAAAAGCCATTGGCGACGTGGTGCGCAAGCATCCCGATCTTATTGTCGCCACCGATGATATGTACGAAAAAATTCTCTTCGACGGCAAAACATTCGCCACCTTTGCTCAGGCCAATCCCGATCTGAAGGATCAAACCATCACCTTCAATGGCGTCTCCAAAGCATTTTGCATGACCGGTTGGCGCATCGGCTTCTGCGGTGGCCCCAACGCTATTATCAAGGCCATGACCAAGATTCAGGGCCAGAGTACATCCAACCCCAATGCCATCGCTCAGAAAGCGGCGCTGGCCGCGTTAACCGGCCCCACCGATGAACTCGATGAGATGGTCGCCACCTACGAAAACCGGCGCGGCTGGCTGGTGAATGCTATCAATGCCATACCCGGCATGCATGCCATGATGCCTGACGGCGCATTTTATGTGTTTCCATCTGTGGCCGACTGGATTGGAAAAACCACCCCGTCCGGTGTTGAGCTAAGCGATGATGTGGTGATTTGCGAATGGTTGCTGGAAGAAACCGGTGTGGCTCTTGTGCCCGGAACCGCCTTCGGCTCTCCCGGTCATGTGCGTTTTTCCTATGCCGTCAGTCAGGCCACGCTGGAAGATGCCGTAGGCCGAATCGCCAAAGCCGCTGCCAGCATTGCCTGAAGCAACGAGAGAAACCTAAGCCAGCGTAGCCGGAACCAAAAAAATCTCAAAAGAACAAGCCACTGATACCCCAGGGTGGTTTTTTTGCGCAAGCGCATTCGCCTTCTCCCATGAATTGACACTGATTAAAACCTTCAACCCGACTTCTGCATTTTGCCTTTCAATTCGTGTTTATTCGTTTCATTCGTGACTGGTTTTTCCTAATCGCCTTAAGCACTGAAATGTTTTCCTGCCAACAGGCGCAGACCTGATAAGGTCAGGTGAGGCAGGTGGTGATCAATTTCAGGCAGGTCATCAATGAGTAGCGGGATCAGGCCGCCGGTGGCGATGAGCGGAGAAGATTCGTAACCGGGCTGCTGGCGTAATCGTTTGATCAGACCGGAAATAGCATCGACAGCCGCCCAGTAACTGCCGGACTGAATGCTGGTGACGGTATCGCGGCCAATCAGTTCATTTGGGCGCTGAATCGAGACCTCCGGCAATTTTGCGGCGCGTTTGCATAATGCTTCCAGTGCCATTTCCACGCCAGGTAAAATCAGGCCGCCGGCGTAATGACCTTGGGGTGACACGATATCGAATGTGGTGGCCGTGCCGCAATCCAGCACGACAGATGGTGCACCGAACTGCTCACGCGCAGCGACGGCATTGACGATACGGTCTGCACCGACTTCTCTGGGATTCTTGTAGTCGACTGCCATGCCCGTTTTAACTTCGCTGCTGCCAATCATAGCAGGGCGCTTACCGCAGATGCGCTGGCAGGCTTCGGCCAGCGGCGCATCGAGATGCGGCACGACGCTGGCAGCCATAATACCGTGAATCTGATCGGCCGGCTGACCGGATTGCTCAAACATGCCATGCAACTGCCAGGCCAGTTCATCCGATGTAAGCTGGCGCTCACTGGACAACCGCCAATGCGTGATCAGCCGCTCGCCCTCAAACAGGCCGAAGACCATCTGCGTATTGCCGATATCAGCCACCAGTAACTTTTCATGCATGAGCTACCCCTTTTTATACATTCAAAACCTTGCACCACAGAGGGCACAGAGTCGAGCCAAAGGCAAAACACCTATCCCTTGTATGGGCTTCC
Organism: uncultured Zetaproteobacteria bacterium; assembly: GCA_964442955.1. Lineage (GTDB taxonomy): Bacteria > Pseudomonadota > Zetaproteobacteria > Mariprofundales > Mariprofundaceae > Mariprofundus. The sequence goes on from CAYUBK010000053.1 coordinate 11,783, forward strand.
TCAATGCCCTTCTCGGATAACAACAGTGCAGCTACTCCAGAAACGTGGCTTCAGCCGAACCAAAATAGCATCCATACTCGATTGAAGCCGCACCTCAGCTGGAGTTTGACAGAGCGAGGCTTACCTCCCATCATCAAGCATGAGGATTTCCCCTTTTCCTCGTTGCGAGTTCAATATGCAATATAAGGAAAAAAAACATCCACCTACAGGGGCGTAATATGTGGAATATCGATTGCTCATATTGGCTTAGTTCTCCCGCTGCGCGGGAGAATGCCCGCCTTAAGCTCCATTTCACGCCTA
>CAYUBK010000054.1:0-11606 GCA_964442955.1 uncultured Zetaproteobacteria bacterium
AACTGGCGCGCATAGGCAGATAGTGACTCGACATAACGCCGCTGCCCCTCGGCATACAGCGTATCGAATGCCAGACTCGACTTGCCGGAACCGGAAACGCCGGTAATCACCACCAGTTGATGACGCGGAATATCGACGCTGATATTTTTCAGATTATGCACCCGCGCCCCTTCGACGCGGATTCTGTTTTCATTCATTACATCATATCCTGCGGATCGACATCGACCCGGAGACGAACATCGCGTGGTATTTTTATGGCACTCAGAAGCGGCTCCAGTTTCCATGGCAATACTTTACGGCTTGCATCGCGCAACAGCACTTCGATGCGATATTTTCCAGCCTGCCGCTCCATCGAACATGGCATCGGATCGGTGAAGCTAACACCTTCCAGCGTGCTGCATGCTTCGGCGAAGTTTTTGGCAGTCGAGACCGCCTTATCCAGCTTGCGAGCGGAAAATACCATACGTACCCAGCGCCCGTACGGTGGAAACGAGAGCATCTCTCTGAGTTGTAATTCTTCATTCAAGGTTGGTTCGGCCTGATCTTCGTTGATGCGCGTCAGCCAGCCCGCTTCGGGCATGCGTGTCTGAATGATCACTTTGCCAGCCTTGAGACCGCGCCCTGCCCTGCCCGTCACCTGCGTCATTTGTTGCCACCAGCGCTCGGAAGCCCTGAAATCCGGCATATTGACACCGAGATCAGCATTGATCACACCGACCAGCGTCACATTGGGGAAATCGTGCCCTTTGACCAACATCTGGGTGCCAATTAAACAATCCACATCGCCCTGCTCAAAAGCAGTTAATGTGTTTTCTAAACGAGCATGAGAAGTAATGATATCACGATCAAAGCGGGCAAAGCGCAGCTCTGGCAGGTGTGCAGATAACCACTCATCGAGTTTTTCCGTACCCTCACCTAACGGAAGGAGCGCCGCTTCACCACAGACTTCGCATGTTTTCGGCGTTCTACGCCGAAAGCCGCAGGAATGGCAACGCAATTGCCCGGCGCGACGATGCAGGGTCAATCGCATAGAGCAATCCGCACATTCCGGCACATCGCCGCAGGCCGTGCATTGCAAAGCCGGCGCATAGCCGCGCCGGTTCAGAAACAGGATCGATTGATCGCCAGCTGCCAGATTCGTCTTCAACGCCGATAACAGGGCATCCGATATCGGCTCATCCACATCGCGCATATCAATCACTTCGGAAACAATAGGCGCTGTTTCAGCCACCACCCTGTCGGGCAAATTCAGGCGCTGGTATCTGCCTTCCCGCGCCTGACGCCAGCTTTCCAGACTCGGCGTGGCAGAACCAAGCACAATCGGAATCTTCAGTTCCTGCGCCAGCAACACAGCCATATCGCGCGCCGAATAGGCCATACCCTCCTGCTGTTTAAAACTGCCATCATGTTCTTCATCGACTACAATCAGCTTTAATCGCGGCAGCGGCAAAAACAGGGAGGAGCGGGTGCCAATCAGAATTTCCGTTTCCTGCAGATATTCGCGCACGATTAAACGCTCTTTGGCAGTCATGGCCGAATGCCAGATACCAACCTGTTTGAATCGCTGCCGTAAACGCGACAGCCATAATGGCGTCAAGCCAATCTCCGGTACCAGCACAAGGACTTGCCCGCCAGCTTCGACAACTGACTCGGCAGCCTTCAAATACACTTCCGTTTTACCCGATCCGGTACGCCCGAACAGCAGGAACGGGTGAAATGCATTCAGACTGGCGATAATAGATGCAATGGCCTGCTGCTGCGCCGGCGTCGGTTCAGGGGCTGATGCAGCAATCGTGTCGTCATCACGCCATAATGCTTCGGGATGCACCTCTTCCAATAAACCATCAGCGCAGGCACTGGCAACCGCATGACGCAAGCCGGCAGCATGACCGGAACGCTGCAAAATCAGTTTGAGTGTAATTGCTGCACGCGTACGAAAACATTCGGCCATTTCCGGGTGTGTTTCAGCCAGCGCCTGACGGTCAAGGCACCTGAAACGACGCAAATCATCCTGGCCGGCCCAGCCCAGCGCACTGCTCCACAATTCACCCGGCTTAGCGAGATAATAACGGCGCACCCGCTCCAGCCATTGGATTCTGGACTGATCCAGCAAGGGGCGTTCATCCAGCCTGTCCCACACTGCTTTGAGTTCCACACCAACAGGATTGTCTACCTCACCCAGCACCAGTCCGAACCGATTGCCACGGCCAAACGGCACTTGCACACGAATACCGGCCTGCGGCTCACCCAAAAAATCAGGCCACAGATAAGTAAAGCTGCCAGCCAGCGGTGCAAACACTGCTACCTCAACACAAGCTTCTTCGATACTCTCTTTTTTCAACACATTGAATCAGGCGTAAATTCCGGCACCAGCTGTTGTAGCCCTTGATGTAATCGAGGAATATCACGACTTACGCATACCTGACGCAACGCTTCCAGCATCTGCTGCATTTCGCCCCAATCCACCTCACGACTGCCGGAAAGCATGATTTTCGGATGCGATGTGGCCACCAGTTCCTCGGCCTCGTGAAATAATTCCTCATACAGTTTTTCGCCCGGCCTGAGGCCGGTGAATGTGATCTCGATATCGCGACCCGGCTCCAGGCCTGTTAAACGAATCATCTGCTCGGCCAGATCAAAGATCTTGACCGGCTCGCCCATATCCAGCACAAAAATCTCGCCACCCTCGCCCATCATCGCGGCCTGAAGAATCAGACTTACTGCTTCAGGAATAGTCATAAAATAACGGGTAATATCCGGATGCGTCACAGTCACCGGGCCACCAGCCTCAATCTGCTTACGGAACAGTGGAACGACCGAACCGGCGGATGCCAGCACATTACCAAAACGAGTCGTAATAAAGGCTGTGTTATCGCTGCGCCGATTCAGATTCTGACAATAGATTTCCGCCGAACGCTTGCTCGCCCCCATCACATTGGTCGGGTTGACCGCCTTATCCGTGGAGACCTGAATGAACTTGCTCGCCCCTGCCGAAACCGCGATATCGGCCAGCTGGCAGGTGCCCAACACATTGGTTTTGACGCCTTCAGCCGGATTTTCTTCCACCAGCGGCACATGTTTATAGGCAGCCGCATTGAATACGATGGCCGGATGAAAGTGATCGAACACCCACTCCATACGCGCCTTGTCGCGAATATCCGCCAGAATGGCATACACAGCAACGCCGGCATCCGCCCCAATCTGCCTTAATTCCTGGTCAATGTTGTACAAGTTAAATTCGCCATGATCGAGCAATAGCAATTGCGACGGCTGATGTTGCAACACCTGTCGGCATAGTTCGGAACCAATTGATCCGCCAGCGCCGGTAATCAGCACTGTGTTATCGGCAAGCAATTGGTGGATGCCGGACTGATCCAGATCAACAGCATCGCGACCCAGTAAATCCTCAATCTGCACCGGGCGCAGCCGCGACACCTCCACCTGCCCATCAGCCAACTCTGCCACCGAAGGCAAAATTCGGCATGGGACATCAAGGCTGCGACAGCGCTGCGAGACAGATTGAATCATTTGATGCGAGGCCGAAGGAATTACCAGCAGCACTGACTCCACCGCATGTTTTTTCACCATTTTATCCAGATCGGCTATCTGACCAATCACGCGTACGCCGTGAATTTCCTGCCCCTGCCTGCGCTCGGCATCATCCAGAAATCCGATGGGCTCATAGAGGCCTGATTTCAGCAGGTCGCGCACCAGCAGTTCGCCAGCCTGCCCGGCACCCACCAGTAACGTACGCTTGCGCTCTGTCATCGCCAAATCCAGATGATGGTCTTTCAGCCAGCGATAAAACAGGCGCGGCGCTGCAAGACCCAGAATCAAAATCAATGGATAGAGAAAGAGTACCGAACGCGGCATCCCATCCAGACGCTGCCAAACAAATACGATCATAAAAGTTGCCAGCACGCCGAGCAGTACAGACTGAAGGATGCGAAATAAATCGGGCAGAGATGCAAAGCGCCAAATGCCGCGATAGAGACCAAAATACCAGAAAAAAGCCGCCTGCACGGGCAATGCAACCATGATTAGCAGGTGTAAAGCGGGCAGATAAGTGGCGGGAATGTCGCCCAGATTAAAGCGCAGCCAGAAAGCCAGCCATATGGCTGCAATAATCCATAGCAGATCATGTAAAAAGGCCATGCCACTGCTTCTGAGTACTAAGAGTCGATGAATCATAATAACGCCCATGCTTCACAAAAAAAAGAGGGCGGCAATCTCTATCCTGAGAACAGCCACCCCCTCAACGTGCCGGAATGGAAATTAATAGTCTTCCGGCTCATCATCAATGGCTGTATCGCTGATCGATAACTCACCGCCGGATTTTTCCAGTTTCTTTTTACCAAAGCCTTTTATTTTCAATAATTCATCTACACTTTTAAACGCGCCATGTTCCTCTCGGTACGCAACAATCTTTGCCGCCGTTTTAGCTCCGATACCATCCACTTTCTGTAATTCTTTGACTGATGCGCTGTTAATATCCACAGCGTCTCCAGCCCATGCCAGACTACCTGCCATAAACATCGCCACGAACAACGATAATAATATCTGTTTTATCTTCATACTATCCTCCTTCCTTTCTGTGATATCTGTTGCCGGGCATAACCAGGCCCGGCAACGGTACAATCAGTATAGCAGAAAAGCTTAATAATGTTGCCTCGGAAAGATCGGCTCAGCCGGGCGTTTTCAATTCAGCCTCAGACAGCCCGACCCCCAGTAAGACCAATGCAAAGATCGATGAAAAATGCTCCTCGAAGCTGGTGGAATCAAGCCCATGCAATGCGAGCGCCATACCGCTCAATGCTATGAACGGCATGGCCTGAACCTCAGCCCATGGCTTACCAAAACCTGTACGAACCCATATCGAAATCAACACCAACAAAAGTATGAGCCCAACCAGACCATATCGCACCAAAGTAATTAAATATTGATTATGGGGGTGAACAATCGCTATCTGGCTATAAGCATTCCTGTAACCGTGCTGTAGTGCAGGATCAGCCTGCCATGTTTTAACCGCCTTGGGGAACCCACCTGTACCCACGCCATAAAATGGCGATTGCCTCCAAATATCAACACTCATGCTCCACCATGCCAGGCGTGATTGTGCGGATGACTTGGCATAATCCTGAGTTACAAACAATTCTTGTTGACCAGCCTGAGTCAACGCATGCCATGTACCCATGATGCGATCCTTACCCGGCCCGAACACAATGAAAGCCCCGGCAATAAACAACACCAGCATCCCTGTCAGGAATAACCCTCTTCTTTTAAAGACATTTACCCACTTCACCGCCACCAACAGAAGTAACGCTACAGTAACCATATATCCGCTTTGACCCTGCGCCATAAACACCATCACGACTGCCCATAGAGCAAGAATCCATGCCAGCCATGCCAACCTGTCCCTGCGCAGCAAGCCCCAATGAACCAGCCATGCACACCAAATGCCGTAAATAAAACCAAAGCTGGTATGACCTATATGTCCGGTCGGGTTATCCATTGATGAACCGGCATCGGCATGGCCTTCAACCAGGCCATTAGCCTGCAGGACACAGTAAACCAGGTTGGCTATTAGCCCGGTACTCATGGCCGCAAGAAAAGCACATCTGTTTTTTTCGGAAATAAGAACAACGACAACTATGGGCAACAACAACCAGAACCAGTGACGGGCAATAATGTGCTGCCCCCATTCGACATCCAGGCTCCAAATCAAACCCAGAGGGAACATCGCAAGATAAGCCAGCAAAGCGATCAATAACAGGCGGTAATGATTCCAGATGTGTTTTATACCACGCCACCACAGACCACTCAAAATACCGGTTGCCAACGTCAACCCAAGAAAGATATTGGTCACCGCCACAGAAAAAGGGAAACTTAACATAGCCAGGCAGAGAAAGATGAGCCCAATAGTTTTGGCCCCTTGCCAATCAGGCCTAGTCCACTGCACGTTGAAAAACCTCTTTCACCACCTTGATTGAGCGTTCAATATGTTGTTCTTTCAAGGTAGGATGCAGTAACAGAGCAATACTGGATCGGCTCGACCTGGCTGCATTTTGCAACGGGTAAGCATTTCGCATGAACGGTTCAAATGCCTGCTCTCGATAAATTTCGCTGCAACTTCCATGAAAACACGGTACGCCCTCTGCCATGATAGCAGCAATAATTCGATCCTGATTCCAACCCTCTTGTAAAACAGACAAATCAATCAAGGCATAAAACCTATACCATGCAGGCTGCAGCATCACATCAGGAACAGGGACTTCCAGCCCGCGAATACCAGACAGCCCTTCGATCAGCATCGAAGCATAATGGCGACGTGTCATCAGCCACGCCGACAACTTCTTCAACTGGGCCCGGCCAATCGCAGACTGCATTTCGGTTAAACGCCAGTTTGTTCCAAAGCCTGTGCAATACCAGCGGTGACCCGGCACATGCTCCTGATGGAATACAGCATCGTAATCACGGCCATGATCTTTCAGCGACCACACCTTACGCCACACTTCCTGATCATTGGTGAGTAACATGCCGCCTTCGCCACCAGTAGAGATAATTTTATCCTGACAGAATGAAAATGCGGCAGCATGCCCGAATGAACCGACTTTACGGCCATTAATTTCTGCCCCGTGCGCCTGTGCACAATCCTCGATCACCTTCAATCCATGTGACTGCGCATAGGCCATAATTTCGGGCATATCACATGGCCAGCCCCCCAGATGCACAACAATAATCGCCTTTGTGTTTTCAGTGCGAGCCACCTCTATTGAATCAACAGTAATATTACCACTGTGTAGATCGATATCTGCTACCACCGGCGTTGCTCCGCGCATCGCAACGCAACTGGCCGTCGCAATAAAAGTTTTGGCCGGGACAACCACCTCATCGCCATCGCCAATACCCAAGCCAAACAGCGCCGCCTCCAGAGCCAGCGTACCATTGGCAAGGGCAACTCCATAGCCAAGCCCACACCATGCAGCAAACTCCGATTCAAAACGCGTGCCCTGTTCTCCACTCCAATAATTCACCTTAGCCGATTTCAGAACCGCCTGCACAGCATCCAGTTCATCTTGCGCATATTCGGGCCAACCAGGAAAATGCATAGTTATTCCAAACCTCCTGAAATACTGCTGGCTGGCACCCCGACAACCGTTAACCCATCAGCGATATCACGAATAACTGCTGCCCCTGCGCCAACCGTTACATGCTCGCCAATATGAATGCCCTGAATAACAGAGCTACCGATCCCCAGCCAGCTGCTTTTACCCACGTTCACCTCCCCCCCCAGACTTACCCCGGGACAAATATGTACACCATCGGCCAGATTACAATCGTGATCGACGCTTGCCCCTGAATTGACAATGCAACCCTGCCCCATATGCACATCCGCCTGTACCGTGGCATTCGCCATCACCACGCAGCCCTCGCCCAATACTGCGGATGGGCTAACCCATGCAGCCGGATGAATCAGGGATGGTGTCATAAATCCATGCGAATCCAGCATAGTCAACCACCCCAACCGCAACGCGCTATCTCCCACGGCCACGGCCACATGCGAATATGTTGAGACAAAACGGTTGGCATGCCTGATGGCATCCAGTACAGGCCAGCGTAGCTTGCCATTCAGGCTGGCATGCCTGTCATCCAGAAAGGCAATCTGTTTCCATTCACCACAAGCTTCGGCGACTTCCGCCATCACCTTGCCGTGACCTCCGGCACCGAGAATCAGTAACTGTTTCATTTAGGCGTCCCCTGAAATTTTTCCATCGTAACATGCCCGTGTTGAGACACGCCTTCAGACTGCAACACCTTCAACACTGTCATCCAAAGTATTTTCATATCGAGAACAAATGAATAATGATCCACATACCACACATCATGACGAAACTTTTCTTCCCATGAAATCGCATTGCGTCCATTCACCTGTGCCCAGCCGGTAATGCCGGGTTTCACTTCGTGGCGTCGGGCCTGCTCCTGACTATACAAAGGTAAATATTCCATAAGCAGCGCCCGTGGCCCGACCAGGCTGATATCACCTCTGAGCACATTCACCAGCTGCGGCAACTCATCAAGACTGAACCGGCGCAAAAATTGTCCGAAAGGAGGCAAACGCTCTGCATCGGGCAACAATGCACCGGATGCATCCCTTGCATCAGTCATGCTACGAAACTTGTAAATGTAGAACGGTTTACCATGCAAACCCGGGCGCAGCTGTTTGAACAGGACTGGAGAGCCCAAATTCAAGCGCACCAACAATGCAAGCAATAGCAGCAAGGGCCACAGCACGCAAAGTCCGCCAATAACGACGACAAGATCAAACAACCGTTTCATTGCAGCCCATCATAGTAATCCAGCCACGCCTGAACCAGCCGTTTCGTCGAAAAGTCATTTCTCGCTCGTTTCAGGGCAGCCTGACCCATACGCTTTCGACTTTCAGAATCTATCACCATCTGCTCAATCGCTTCTCTCAACGCCGTGATATTTCCCGGTGGAAACAATAAACCTGTTTCACCATCCCTGATCGCATCTGAAATACCATATATATTGGAACCGATTGCCGGTAATGCACAGGCCGCAGCTTCGATAATCACACTACCAAAGCCCTCTCGATAACTGGGCAAGCAGAATATATCAGCGGCAACAAAGTAGGCCTCCGGTTTATCCGTATAGTCGACGAAATGCACCCGTGCCGCAGATACGCCAGCGGCCTGTTCGATACTTTCTGTCAAGGCAGCCTCATCCGGCCCCACCAGAAGCAAGTGAAGGCGGTCAGATTTGGCAGCAATATCCGAAAATGCGGTCGCCAGATCCAACACGCCCTTGTCCCGATTCAATCGTCCCAAAAAGAGCAGCAACACATCATCATTGCAAAGACCAAGCTGCTTTCGGACTCTTTCTCGCATTTGTTGGTCTGGTCTGAATCGGTCGATATCCACACCGCTGATTGAACCATCAGCCAGCACAGTCAGTTTATCCGGACTACATACCCCTTGGTCAATGAGAAACTGCCGTTGAGAGGCACTATCTGCAAGCAGGTGCGTAGCCGATGCCGCCAACAATCGATCCATGCTTTTCAATAGTGTTCTGGAAAAACCACGGCGCGTCGCCCATACCTGACCGGTAAAAGTATGGAGTCGAAAGCGTATACCGCCCAACTTCGCAGCCAGCATAGCCAACAGCCCGGCTTTTGGCGTCACCGAATGTACCAGGTCAAAATGCTGTTTCCTGAATACCCGAACCAGCCGGTACAGCGCCTTGATATCTGCAAGCGGACTAATCGCCCGTTCGATGGTCAGCGGAATCACCGTAACAGGCAAGCCGTTGCGTCTAGCAAATTCCGGTTGCACTGTATTTAGTACCAACGTTACATCATATTGCCTAGCTAGTGCTAAAATATGTGGCTTTAGAAAAGCCGTTACGGTCATTTCAGAGGCAACAACCAGACACAACCGCTCAAACTTCTGCATCTGTGTTCTCCACACTATTTTCCACCAATGCAGACCATAACGACAACCACGCTGATTGTTCTGATGATGACAGTAGAGTCAGAGCATTGCGTAGGCGTGAAAATCTAAAGCAAGCATGCAGCATATCCGCTGCCACCTTCACCAAGAAAGACAGGCTTGCCCTGATCATCATGCCGTAACGCCGCTCCAACATAAACACGCGAATATAGACATGGGTAAAGATACGGCGTGCTCGCAGCATCTTCTTCAAGGGGCGCTCGCCTTCACGATATGCCAGCAGCGGCTCTTCCAGACAGGCAAACCGACTCACCCGATATGCTCTCAATAACAGGTGCTGATCTTCAGCCCCATCTGCAAATGACACATAACGATGGCACCTGAACCAATTAGTTTTCCCCATCCAGGTCGGGTGCGGCATATGAAAGCCATTCCACGGTCTGGCGCAGATTTCTTCATGACTGCTCGCAACTGGCAAACGGCCCAGCGCCTCACCATCACCTCGAAACAGAATCGTTGATGTAGCCAGCAAATCGATATCCGGATGCTGCTGCAGATAATCCATTTGTTTTTCAAACCGTTCGGGGAAACTGATATCGTCCTGATCCATACGGGCAAAATAACGGCCTGCCGCCATGTCCACCGCCATATTCAAACGCGCAGAGAGCCCTATATTTGTTTCACCTTCCACTAGGCGTATACGCGGGTCATCAAAGGAACGCATCACAGCCAGACTGTCATCCGTAGAAGCATCATTGAGAATAATCAATTCCCAGTCAGTAAAGCTCTGCATCAAAATCGAGCGGATAGCCACTGCCAGCGTTGTGGCCCCGTTGTAAACCGGCAAAGCGACTGTTAGCAACGGCTGACTCAATGGTGGAAACACAGGCTTCACAGGCAGCGAAGCCACTCCATATGTTCTCTGATACCTGTCGACAATTCCACTTCCGGTTTCCAGTCAAACTGCTGCATTGCACTGGAGATATCGAGCACTACCTCTTTCACATCAAAAGATCGGGCCTCTTCGTATCGCACTTTCAATTCACTCCCCGTCAAATCACGGATCATCTCAATGATCTGATTAATCGAGTGACCCTCACCGCTACCGGCATTGAATACGCCGCAACTATTGTCCTCCAGAGCGACCACGCACAGGCGGGCCAGATCGCTCACATGCATATAATCTCGCACAATGGAACCATCCCCCCATATTTCCAGGGTCTCTCCGCTAAACGCTCTGGCCAACAGCGTGCCGATCAGGCCCTGTACACCAGCATGCCCCTGCCTCGGCCCATACGGATTGGATGGACGCAAGATCACGGGTTGCAGCCCATAGAGTTGTTGATACATAAACAGGTATTTCTCAATCGCCACTTTCACAATACCATACGAGCTGATCGGCTTGAGTGGATGATTTTCAGAGATCGGAGATGATTCCGGATTGCCGTATACCGTGCCTCCAGATGACAAGTATAAAATCCTGCGCAAGCCTTTTTTCCGCATCTGCTCCAGCAGATACAGGGTGTTCACCAGGTTGTTCTGCACATCCGCCACCGGATCCAGATTGGACGTACCCGGCACCGTTGTACTGATCAGATGACAGACTGCGTCCATACCCTGCAGTGCTTCCGCCACCTGAAAGGTATCATCAAAGCGGCCCAGCCGGTATTCCACAAGCTTTAATGGCTCACGATAACGTTCGGGTGAACGATCGAATACACGCACCTTATGGCCGGCAGCCAGCAGCTGATCCACCACATGCGAACCTATAAATCCATTACCGCCCAAAACCAGAACTTTCATGACACCTCTTATTTCATTATTATATTTCAAGTGAAGCTTACCAAAGTGTCTCAGAATAATGATCTTTAATCATTGAATCTTTGCTGATCAACTGATCATTCCCAAGCGCAGCCTGTGCCACAATCAGGCGATCAAAAGGATCTCTTGACCAATTCTGAGTAGATGCATTGGCAATCACATCGCCAAATGACCGGTCACAAATAGTCAACCCAAGATGATGATGTAAATAGGTGAATATTTCATTGGAACCCACACTGATGCGCTTAATCTCATGTAAGAAATCAATTTCAAGCAGCACCATGGGCGAAATCCGTAAATCCTTTGCAGCCTCGA
>CAYUBK010000055.1:0-11524 GCA_964442955.1 uncultured Zetaproteobacteria bacterium
AAAGAGCTGAAACACCTCATAACCCAGCCAGTCAGTTACGAGGGTTTCAGAATGTCTATAAGATCAAACTACGCTCCGTTGGATACCGTTTGGTTTATGAAGTAAATGATGATGAGATAATCATTTTTGTTATTGCGGTAGGCAAAAGAGACAGAGGCTTGGTGTATGCAAAAGCAGAAGAACGCCAATAGGCATAACGAATAAGAATAGATCGCGTGCAGCCGCGATCTATTCTTATTCGTTAGCTGTCACCGAAATTGCAATATGTTCACCTGTAAGTTAACCTTGGCAAATGAGAGAAATTCGTTTCTATCGATCTGACTCTGGTGTTTGTCCTATTGAAACCTTTCTGGATTCACTGTCAGGAAAACAAGCTCAAAAAGTAACATGGACACTCCAACTGATCGAGGAAATGCAAGCTGTTCCGACCAAATATTTTAAGAAACTCGTCAATACTGATGATATTTGGGAAGTGCGAGTACAAGCAGGAAATAATAAGGAACGGTGCCAGGCTTTCAGAACGGTGCCAGGCTTTCATAACTTGATATCAAACGGTTTAGCCTGCTCATCAGGTTTTTTCGAAGTATTTCACGCCCGGCAGGTTTCTGAAGTCTGCATCCTGCGTCCAGAGGGTGGCGTGGTGGATATGGGCGGTTGCAAGAATCATGCTGTCGGCCATTGCTAGGCTATGTTCCTGTCCGAGTTTGGCTGAATACATGGCGATATTCTCATCAACTGGAATAACAGGAAATTGTTGCAGGACTCCGGCTGCGGCCAGCGCGGAAGCTTCGTTGCTGGCGCGCATCACCACTTTGAATACTTCATGCAATACGATTACGGGTACGATGATTTCTCCGTGGTTTTCAATGCCTGGAGCATAGCGGTCTGCACCTTTTCCATCCAGAAAATACTCGAGCCAGCATGATGAATCAAGAATGTGCATCAGAAGCGGTCCGATTTATCACGGATACTGTCCATTTCAATTTCACACCCTTTGAGCAGGCCGCGCAATGATTTGGCGGATTTCACGGGTACAAGCTGAATATGTTCGCCATAGGGCATTGCCATCATTTTTTGTCCCGGCTTGATATGTAACTGATCACGCACTTTTTTCGGAATGACAACTTGAAACTTGGGTGACACGGTGACTACTTGCATGACGATTTCTCCATCGATTGAAATATCGACATACGATAGGCCTGTTTTTCCATACAGTCCAATTTTCCAGACTATGCAGGCAGTAGAGGTCGAATCAGATAAACCATGGCGGTGACCACGAAAATCATGATCAGATTAAGCCGGAAGCCAGTTTTCACCATGCGCTGCATGGGGACGTGACCGGAGCCGAACACAATGGCGTTGGGCGGAGTCGCAACCGGTAGCATGAAGGCGCAGGACGCGGTCAGAGTGGCGACCAGCAGAGTGGAGGTGATATCCAGTCCGCCGGCCAGACTGGCGGCGGCCAGAATGGGCAGCATCACCTGCGTCGTGGCGGTATTGCTGGTAATTTCGGTCAGGAAAATAATCACCAGTGCAATGCCCAGCATCATCACCGGCAGCGGAACGTCGCCAAGGAACTGCAGTTGAGCGCCGATCCAGTTGGACAGACCGGAGTGCTGCATACCGTAGGCCAGCGCAAACCCTCCGCCGAGCAGCAGGACTATATCCCAAGGCAGTTTTCTGAATGATTCGGTATTCAGGATGCCTCCATGCGAATCCTTGCGAAATAGAAATAGAAGCGAAGCCATGAAAATCGCAATGGTGCCGTCATCCACGCCCTTATAGGGCAGCAATCCTGACCAGCCGGGGATATCGAAACTTTCGGCATGAATGCCTTTGCGACTCATCCACAGTAATGCAGTAACGCCGAGAATCCAGCCGACCGCTTTTTCCTCAAAACGCATGCGCCCCAATTCATGCAACGATTGCTGGAGCGCGCTGCCATCGGATTGCTTCCACGGTAGGCGCGCCAAGCCGGGTCCCAGCACAGCGAACAGTACGCCGAGTCCAACCACAACCATGGGAATGCCGACCATCATCCATTCGAGAAACGAAGGGACGGAATCCGGCGCGCTGATGCGCAGGTTTTCCAGAAAGACCAGATTGGGCGCGGTGCCAACCGGCGTGCCCATGCCGCCGATGTTGGCCGAGTATGCGATGACCAGCAGGAAGCTGGCAGCCAACGGGGCGATGGTTTCTTTCCCATGTTCCTCCATCAGCCTGTGCAGCAGCGGCAGGGCGATGGTGACCATCAGCATGGTGGTGGCGGTATTGGAAATCCACATCGATAAAAACGCAGTGGAGACGGAGAAACCCATTGCCAGTTGAAGCGGGCTGGCATGCAGGCGGGATAACATATTCAGGGCGATGCGTTTATGCAGGCCGGTGTTTTCCATGGCCTGGGCGATCAGAAAACCGCCGATAAACAGGAAGATGATGCTGTTGACATAATGCGGGGCAATTGCCTTGCCGGTGGCAATGCCGAAGAGTGGAAAACAGACCAGTGGAATCAATGCGGTCAGCGCCAGTGGCACGCATTCGCTAATCCACCAGGTGGCCATCCATGCCGCGATGCCCAGCATGGCAGCGGCATGCGGGTGGTCGGGGATATCCACCATGATTGCACATAACAGTGCTACAATTGGCCCGCAGATGCGAGCAATGAGGATGCGGTTCATGGGTTAGACGCGCCATTGACCCGGCCAGTGGGCCGGAACCACAATGCATTCAAGTTGCGTTTATCATCGGCATAGTGATCTGACATATCGCCACGCTAGCGCGGCGGTATCCTGCGTCCAGATTGATTGGTTTAACAGATTGGTATAACAGATGAATGTAACAAGGCGCTGATGCCAATATGCATGAATTATTTTTTGTAATGGTTTATCCATGCATGGCGATATTCGGGCAGGGCGCTAACCAGAGTCCGGGTTTTTTTCGCCTTCTTTATGCTCGGGATGTCGGCGATGCGAATACGATACAATGCCCTTCCGCCGGAATTGATTAAAAACAGTTCGGCATGGAATCCTTTGGTGTTTAGCCGCTGAACTTGTTTGAGGGCAGAATCATGATTCGATAGCGCCATCAGGTTTACAGCCCATGCTGAATGGATTGCAACTGAGTGGGGTGAAATTATTTTTTCGGCAGCGGGAATGTTATTCCGGCGGGTAATTTTTGCAGTGGTCTGTGTGGCAGGAGATTGCGGCGCAGAGTCAACTGCCGGGGTGGTAGATGCAATCGGCTGTGGGGACATCGGATTGTTGGTAGGGACAACAGGGCTGGGTGCAATAGCATTGGTTGCAGTATCTTCATCGGGCGTTGCAGGAATAGGCACGGGTTTCAAGACCCGCGAATCGGGAATGATTTCCTGCGCGGCTTGAGCTTGTGGTGCAGAAGCGCCTGATTGCTCGGCATCCGGGCGTGAGATCAGGTATCCGGTTCCTGTAACCAGTATGGCCAGGATGATGCCAGCCAATAAAAAAGGCGGTTTGCGTTTGTATTGAAGTTTATCCGGCAGCGTATCAACGCTGCCTTGTTTATCTGATATTGCTGTCATCGCCGGTTCATCCACTAGCGTTGCACTCTCCTGCTCATTTGAAACAGAAGGTGAATGGTTGACCTCGTCGAAAAGTTCTTCCAGTAAATTGTCAGTTTGATTGTCGGGGCCAGAGCGATTGTCGGAATCAAACGGATTGCCGGAATCAGCCTGATTGTGATCCGGGTTTTCACGGATAGCCGGCTCATATCTTTGTTCCATCTTATCAGAAGAATCAGGCATTCGTTTATTGCGCTCCCTGTAAGAAAACAAGTATTTCATGGTTCTCTGACCGAGTCCAATGCTGTTGACATTTGTGTGGATATTTGGGGAAGTGCCGGCGCTTCAGTCATCTTCTATATTTCAAACCCTCGCCAAAATACTGCCTGCGATTTACATTGCCGTGATGGATAATAGCAAGCACAGGTCAATGTGGTCGTGGGCGATTTATGATTGGGCCAATTCGGCTTATGCAACGACCGTGATGGCGGGATTTTTTCCGGTGTTTTTCAAGCAATACTGGGCGGCTGATTTAAGCGCCAACGAATCGACCTTCTGGCTGGGGCTATCCAATGCCGGAGCAGGGTTGTTGATTGCCTTGCTGGCACCGGTGTTGGGCGCCATCGCGGATCAGGGCGGCTTGAAAAAACGTATGCTGCTCAGCTTTACAATTCTGGGCGTATTGATGACTGCGGCCCTGTTTCTGGTTGGCGCGGGACACTGGCTGCTGGCAGTGCTGATTTATACCTTTGGGGCGATTGGTTTTTCCGGCGCCAATGTGTTTTATGACGCCCTGATTGTCGATGTGGCCGAACACGAAAAGCTGGATCGGGTGTCGGCGCTTGGTTATGCAGTCGGTTATTTTGGCGGCGGTATTCTGTTTGCCGTGAATGTGTTGATGACCTTGCATCCGGACTGGTTTCTGCTGGCCGACAAGGCCGAAGCGGTGCGTTGGTCGTTTCTCACCGTGGCGTTGTGGTGGGCCTTGTTTACCTTACCGCTGGCGCGCTTCGTACATGAACAGGGTGAAGTAGCGAGCGCACACTGGCTGGATGCAGCCAGAAATGGCTTTGGTCAGTTACGCGAGACATTTCATCATTTACGTGGTTTGAAGCAGGTTTGCCTGTTTCTGCTGGCCTATTTTCTTTATATCGATGGGGTGAACACGGTGGCGCGCATGGCCGTGGATTACGGTTTATCGCTGGGCTTTGATTCATCGGTCTTGATTACGGCGTTGCTGATGACCCAGTTTATCGCATTTCCGGCAGCTTTGGCGATGGGGTATCTGGGCGAGCGCTGGAGCGCTAAAGGCGTTGTTCTGATCAGTCTGGCAGTCTATTCGGGCGTGTGTATCTGGAGTTCGACCATGCAGCAGGCAGTCGATTTCTACTGGCTGGCAGCGGCGATTGGTTTAGTCATGGGCGGCGTGCAGGCCTTATCACGCTCCATGTATGCACGCATGATTCCCAAAGATCAGGCTGCCGAGTTTTTCGGTTTCTTTAATATGCTGGGGAAATTCGCCGCCGTGATGGGCCCTGCCATGATGGGGGTTGCCAGCCTTGCATCCGGCAGCGCCCGTTTTTCGATTTTGGTCATTGTGCTGCTATTTGCTGCCGGCGCCTGGCTTCTCTATCAAGTAGATACGTCACCCCGGCAGGAGGGTGCAACGGAAAGCTGATGTTTAAACCGACTTATGGATGCAGAGCCAGGAAGGTGCCGCCATTACGTTTTGTCAGTTCTCGCATCAGGATGGAAAATCGGTTGGTGGTTTGTTGTGAGATGAATCCGATGGCATGGATTTTGGCTAATCTTTTCCCAGTGATCCGGTTGCGGTTCAGATTGTCGATGGTATCAATGACAGGGCCATAGGATGAACCGGAATAATCATCGCCAAACACGTAAATGGACAGGGAAACACCAGATCTGGCGTACCTTTTTAATGCCACTTCAAGACCTTCAACCGGGCTGCTGTTCGAAGCGCTTTGCCATGACCCGAACATGCGCATCACTGCTTTTCGCCGTTGTGGGGTGTCGGGAATCCACTTTCCCGCATAACTTGAAATCAAATGGATGCCATTGTCATTCATGATCTGGAAGCCCATCACTTTGGGGTGAATCTTCAGGACATTCAGCACCTCACGCGATACGCGCTGCCAGATATTGATCATACTGCCCGAAGTATCGACGATGAAGATGACGTAATCGCTATCAACCGGGATGCCGCCAACTTCCACATCCCGTGTTGTCGCAGAACTGGGCCTGATTGAAGTCCGTTTCAGAGAAGTTTCAACCAAAGACAATCCTTCGAGATCGCCATCAAGTTTATGAAGTTCTCTGGTTTTAGCGCCCAACTTGCTTTTCGCCGCTGCCTCGGAATTGTTGAGTCGCGCCTGAAGCTGTTTAAGGCGAGCCAGTTCCTTTTGCTCTTTTTCAAGCTGTCCGGTGGATTCGGTGACACGATCTTCAGCGGACATGACTTGCTTTAACAGATGTTCGGTCGCATCAATTGTTGCGGGCGTGTTGCTCGGAAGTGGTTTGGAAATCAGCACCAGTAAAATAACAGCGCCAAATCCACAGGAAATGATATCCAGAAAGGATAAATTGAAAATTTCCATACTCGCTCTGCGCGGTTTCATGGCCAGCTCAGGGCCGGACTGATCAGCAATCCGCCAGTCGATGCGGTCCATGCCCAATATTCAGGGGCTGCTTGCGGATCGCCTTCAATGGGTAACAGGATCACATTTACTTTCACGCCGCCCCTGGGCGAACTCTCCCGCACGCTCTGGCGGAACAGTTTCACCCGGCAGGTGCCGGAAATATTGGTCGACTTGCCCAACAGGGAACTACAAGCTGCGAATGGATTGAGGCTGGCATAGCGGGACTGCCCGGCGGTGGGTAAACCATCGGTCACCACATAAATATCAGTGGGCTTGGGCGCTGTAATTTTTTGCAATCCGATTTGAAGGTTCGTAGGCCCTGTTGGTACCAGTTTATCCAGATCGCTATAGATCCGGGCAATGCTGCCGGCGCTTCGGGCACTCAGCCAGCCAACTCCGCCCAGCACTTGCGCGGTTTGATTATAGGCCACAACCGAGACCCGGCTGGATTTGGGGGTGCGCGCCAGCAGCCAACGAACGATGCGTTTTGTGCGCTGCCATTTGGGGCCTCTTTTTTTCTCGGCATCTGTGGTATTTTTTCGATGGATAATCCGGATCAGCTTTTCATCGGTCATGGATGCGCTGCTATCGATCAGCAGCGCAATTTTGCGGCCTTCGACTTTGATACCCATGATATAATTTTCTTCTCCGCCCGGATCAGTTTTGACGACATCGTCTTTTTTCGCCCTGGGCGCTTTTTTAATGGTATTTTTGACGGATGATAATTCCATGTTTCTACGTGTAACGGCATCACTTTTTTTGGTTATTTCATTTTTTAGAATAGCGATATCCGCCCGGGCTTTGGTAATCTGTTGCATTTCAATCAGGGCATTTGAATGCAGCCTGGAAATTGATTTCATTAGCGCCTTGTCCTGTTGTTGAAGTTGTACCAAATCAGATTGCAGGGGCTCGGCTTCTACAGTGGATTGATCGACATGCTGTTTGAGAATCATAAAAACAAGAATGATGGCACCAAGGCCGCAGGCCATGATGTCGAGGAATGCGATATTGAATCCCTCAGGTTTGCGACGGCGTTTCAGGGTGCTTTCCCGAGATGCGTTTCAGGAGGAATTTTTCACAATAGGCCTGCGTGTCGATGACAAGGCCATCTTGCAGGCGCTGTAACTGATGCAGCATCAGCATCAATACAATGCTAATCAGCAGGGCGACAAAGGTAGAGTTGAAGGCAATACCCAGGCTGTTGGTCATGCCGGCGATATCTCCGGCCAGTGCCTGATCGGCCATAGAAAGCGCTTCACCAATGCCTCGTACGGTGCCAATAAAGCCGATGGATGGGATAGCCCAGATCAAATACCGGATCATTGAATTTTCGGCTTCCTGGCGGATTGCCAAAGCTTCGATGCTGGATTCCACCGCATCGGAAGTGTTTTGCACATCGTTGGTAATCAGATAACGACGCAGACTTGCCATCAAGGCCACAACCAGCGGCGTTTGGCTGGTTTCGGAAGGAAGATTTTCCAGATTGGACAGCGCCTTGGCAAGGTCAGTATCGTCATTGACTGTATCTTCGAGCAGATCGACTGTGAACAGATAGCGTTCTTTGAGAATGGCCATGCATTTGCTCAAAATCAGGAAGCCCGCCCACAGCATCAGAACGATACATATTTCCTGTTCGTAATCTTTCAAAATTACCAGTATATCACGCGGGGCCGATTGTCCGGCCAGCCTGGCTTCGGCCATAATCATGTCTGCCTGAGGACGGACAAAGCCAATATAGGAAAGATGGACGACAATGGTGCTGCCGATGAGCACGGAAAGACTTTTTATCATTTCTGACATCTAGATATCCACCGGAAAAGTGGCTGACGAATTCAACTGGATTGATTGCATGGCGGCATATGCCGTGCCGGCCAGCAAACCCAGACCAAGGATGGCAATGATAATCAGGGTGCGTTTTCGGGGGCTTTTTCCCGGAGTACTAATTTTTCCCATGTGTTCCTCCATGCTTATCTTCCATAAACATATCTTGCAACTCTGAATCCGATATCATCACGGCCCGTGCTTGCACCTTCCCGAAACGAGGCGCGTAGTTCGGTGATGGTGCCGGAGCGCCAGTTTGAGCCTTTTACGGTGTGCGTATCGCCCGTATTTTTCCCCAATGGGTCAACTTCTGTTTTCTGTCCATCGGGCGGTAGTAATGAATATACATCATGAACCCACTCACTGACATTGCCGGTTAAATCATACAAGCCGTTTTTATCCGCCGGGTAGCTGCCAACCGGAGCCACGCCAGCATAGCCATCGGAATAATTGGGTACGTAATGGGTTGTTTTACCTTTGGCATATTCATCTGCAATATTGCCGGACTTCGCTGGTATGGTCGTGGCATCACCCCATGTGAATTTACTCTGTCGAGATTTTGCAGCTTTTCTCGCCAACCACTCCCATTCGGCTTCGCTGGGCAGCCTGTAACCGTCAGATGCCGTATGAAAACCACGTAACTGATGGTTTTGGATTTCGTAAAAAGGGGTAAGTTTTTCACGCCGACTCAGCCAGTTACAATATTGTGCTGCTTCGATCCAGCTTACCGAGCTGACCGGGAGTAAAAAGGGGACAGTTTCACCTTTTCGTCCCGAAGAAGGTAAACTGTCCCCTTTCTTCCCTTTCTTACTCCTGAATCGGGCATACTGTGCACCCGTCACTTCATATTTACCGATATAAAATGGTTTATCCAGTTTGATGGTTCTGAGGAATTCATTGGCGCGCTGGCCTTTTTCATAACGGGGAGCACCCATGACAAAGGTATCATTCGGCTTGAATAATTTTAGCGCCATGCCGACCGAGTTGTTCAATACTTTCGGACTTTCAGCAAGCCGCGCCTGTAATTCCGTTCGTAACAGGGCCCTGATTTTTTGTGTTGATTTGCTGGTGGGGGTGAGATTCTTTTTGTAGCTGCGATAGCCTGCTCGATGCAGCTCAATCCGGTGGCTAATCGCAGATAATTTAATCGCCAGCGGCGTTTTACCCATTTCTTTGCCATCGATCAGTACAGTTGCCTGTGGCTTTGAACGAATATCCACCACGCCGGATTCCGGCTTCAGGTGCAATGAAAGCTTCTTTTCCAACCCCGGGGCTATGGTGATGCTTTTTCGTTTCGAGAAGTATCCGTCTTTGAGATAGGTCAGCGTATTGTTGACGCGCGCCTGAACAGCCAGTTTCTCAACGGACGAGTCCACCTTTTTGCCATTCAACAGCAGCACTCCGCCTGCGGGCGACAAGCTGATATTTATATAGGCTTTTCTGGGTGCCAGACGGTAGTTCCTTTCGATAACATGTTCAGCATTGGTGATTTCAATATCTTCTGAAATGGTTTGATAGTTGCCAAGTGTCACCTCAAGATGATAAGCACCGCCGGGTCTGGCAAATGACAGAGGCGATTTTCCAAGCTGTTCACCATTGATTCGGATATTTGCATTGCCGGGAATCGTGCTGATAGACAGCTGTCCGCTCACCGGCTCCAAAGTAATGCTATGATCCAATACCTTCCCTCGTTCGATGACGATGGGGATCAACTTTTTTAGGTAATAGGGGCTATCAATGTCAATGCTATAGCTGCCGGAAAAAAGCTCTTTATCCAATGCTTTGGCAATCATTACCATTTGCCCGTTTATGAACCAGCGCGTGTTGTCTGAATTCGGGCTTGTATTCAGATGCAATTGCCCCGGCAGTTCTGATAGTTGTACACTGAGCGTGCCCCCTGTCTCGGATGGCAGGAGGGTTTTCTGCAATGCTTTGAATCCAGTAGCGGAAACCTTAATCGCCGGGTCTCCCCGCAATGAGTAGATCGTATGACCGATACTGCCGCCCAAAGCACTGGTGACTTCAACAACAGCGGTGTTTTGAGCTGCTGTCGGATGAACCTCTATGATTGTACCATTGGAAAAGACGACCATGCCAAGTATAAAAAACGCACCCAGCAGCAGGAATAATCCGCTCAGAAGATAACGTTGTCGCTGCCGGACTTTGGCTTGCAGCAGTGCAGCATGAATGGGTTCGGTATGGCTGGCAGCTTCAGCCTCATTCATTGCAGGATCTGATTTAGATGCGTTCATCACAGACAACCTCTACACCAAATGAACGGGTTCCGACAGGGATGCGCACCTCAATGAGTTTGGATATATAACCCTTACGGATACCTTCGAAGGTATAAATTCCGGGTTTGAGTTGGATGGTTCTCTGCTGCGTGATGCCTACCTTGCCAACGCCTCTGACCAATATAAACGTTTGATTGTCTGATTTCACAGTCACCGGAATTTTTTTATTCATGTTGGCAATCAGGCCATTTAGCTCAGAGACCTGGCGGGATAATGCTGCGCTGCTGTGGGAAAAAACCTTGGCCTGAATGAGCAGATCTTGCGCTGCAGAGGATATGTTGGGGGAGGAAAGTCGTCCCGGATGTCTGATATACGCTGCCAGCGCAGATTGCAGGCTGACAATCCGGTTTGATAACTGCAAACCATCCAGAATGGTTTTATCATCAGGGTGTCTTTTTGCAGCGACGCTATAAGTGGATTGAGCCTTTACCCAATCGTCCCGGGCGATGGCTGCCTTGCCCTGTGCTATCGACCCCTCCAGGTTAAGGCCATCGGCAAGCTTGGCGATGGCCTTATTCAGGACTCGCAGTTCCGAGCGCTCGGGATAGATTGCCTTTGCCTGTCGATAATTGGAACGGGCTGCCTTGATTCTTCTTTTTTCCACATTGGCCAGCCCACGGGCGATCAACGGGCTAAATCGACTTTCCCTGATTTTTTTCACCAGCATGTCTGCTCGCTGTTTTAACGCCTGTCTGTTTGGATCGAGCTTATAGGCTTCAGCAATAGCAGCATACTCTTTCTCCGGGTTATTTTCAGTTTGAGCGATGGTAGCTTTTTTTAATAGTGCAATGATTTGCGGCAGAGCATCAATTTGTTTGGCAAGGGCGAGAGCTTGCTGATTATTTGGATTAACCAGCAAAGCTTTGGTGATGCGTAGTTTGCTCTCAATAGCATTGTCATTGGCCAGTGCTTTCCCGGCCAATGCCAGCTGTGATGAAAAAATAGTATTTCTCTGCACCAGGATCTGTTGTGCCAGGGTCTCTGAATCGGATAATTTTTTAAGCGCAGAAGCGTAGTCAGCGGCGGCAAACGAAGCAGTTGCTTCTTTCTTTAGCGAGCTAATCGCTGCTGCCTTGTCCACAGCCCATTTTTGGAGATTAGCATCGGCAAGTGCTGGTTCTGTTTCCTCCTCATACATTCGCAGTTGCTGCATAAACTGTGTGCGAAGTGCTGACGGATCTTTTTCCGGCGGGGTTATTGCAACGGTGACGGCCTTT
>CAYUBK010000056.1:0-3790 GCA_964442955.1 uncultured Zetaproteobacteria bacterium
TTGATTGCTATTTTCTTATTGGCATGGGCAACATATACCGCTTTCCTGAATACAATCAAATATAGTCGAAAAATTGGCAGGCTCTCCACTTTGCAAATCGGATTGACCGGGTTTGTTGCTGCCAATATTGCCAATTTTATCATATCCTTTCAGGTGTTCAGCGATGGCTTGATCATGGTGATTCTGGCTCTTGCCATGGGCATGATGCTGTCATCACCATATTGGGTACAGGAGAAACAAACGTAATGCGGCGTCTTTCGATTTGTCTGGTGGAAACGGCACCTGCCGGGCAGCAAGGCAGTATGTCCCGTTATGCCGACTTGCTGGCTTCGAGCCTGGCTGCCAGCGATGAGGTGAATGTATCCAGAATCAAGCTGGCACTACCGCAAAGTACACTCAATAAAATTCCATTGCGTATCCGGATGTGGGTGCACCACTGCGCTATTTTTGTCGCTGCGCCATTTCGGCTGTGGCATCAAGCTGCCGATGTTTATCACATTGTTGATGGTAGCCATGCCTATGTGGCTCGATTTCTGGCGGCTGAAAAAACAGTGATGACGGCTCACGACATCATTCCCTTGTTACAGATTAAAGGGGTTCTCGGTGGCGGTGTTCCCGGCCGGGGTAGCAGAGCTGTAATTGATGCGGCAATCAAGGGTGGCAGCAGGTGTAGAAGGGTTGTTTGTGACAGTAGCAGCACCATGAATGACCTTCAGCAATATGGTGGCCTTGGTGCTGAAAAAATGACAGTTATTTTTCCCGCGCTTTCGGATGATGTGGTTCGTTTCGCTGATCGCTTCCCTTCATGGCATCAACGTCGA
This sequence comes from uncultured Zetaproteobacteria bacterium, assembly GCA_964442955.1. Taxonomy (GTDB): domain Bacteria; phylum Pseudomonadota; class Zetaproteobacteria; order Mariprofundales; family Mariprofundaceae; genus Mariprofundus. Next base: position 822 of record CAYUBK010000056.1, read on the forward strand.
TATAGCGATGTTCCCTGTATTTTCCATCTGGGTCATAATGGATTCTATAAAAACAGAGCAGGTGTTCTGCGTGTTTTTGCGCAATGTTGTCATCAGGTTCCAAACTTAAAGCTTAAACTGGCCGGGCCGCGCATGGATGATATGTTGTCACAACTGGCAGATAGCCTGGGCATCTCGGATCGTGTTGAATGCATAGTCAATCCTTCTGACCGGCAGGTTATTGAGCTCTATCGGAATTCCTCTCTACTACTATTCCCCAGTATATATGAAGGTTTCGGTTGGCCGCCGCTGGAGGCCATGGCCTTTGGCTGCCCTGTGGTCTGTTCATCCGAAGGCTCGCTGTCGGAAGTGGCGGGTGCGGCGGCGCTGACTGCTCCGGCTTGTGAAGAAGCCAGACTGGCAGAACATTGCCTCAGCATCCTGAATGATGATAACAGAGCGGAAGCTATGATTTCCAGAGGGATCAAACACATTGAGCGATTCAAGCCACAGGATATGGCCAGAGCATTGATGGCAGTCTACAGGCAGGTAGCAGATTAATGCGAGTGCTGGTAAATATGCTTTCCACGACCAATTACAGCGGCAGGCATGTGATGATCGGCCATTTGCGCCTCCTTGTGGCATGGACTAGCGGTGAGCACGAATATCTGATTTTGTATCACAGTCAGAATAAGCAAGTTTGTTGCGAATTGGGGGACAGTGTTCAGTGGCTTGAATGTCCGGTGAGTACATCCGGCTGGTTGGGGCGTACCTTGTGGGAGCGAAAGCATTTGAATGGGGTTGTGCAGCAGCAGCAGATCGATTTTGTCTGGACTCCATCGGGAAGCATTACGCCCGGGCTTAGCGTGCCGCAAATATCCTATGCCATGAACCCGTGGGCTCTGGTGCCGGATCTCAAGCACAAGGGCATGGATGCATTGAAGGCGATAGCACAACGGTTTGGCTATAAAAAGGCAGTGAAGGAATCTGCCATGATGCTCTATCTCTCTGAGTTTATGCGTCAGAGTTACTGGCAAAATGCAAAGGGTTCGGACAGGGCATCGGAGGTTATTTATACTGGTCTGGATGATGTGTTATTCACATGCGCCGAAACAATGCAATCTGTGCAGAAAAAACAATGGCAAATTCTGTCGGTTTCCGCCATGGCACCGCACAAGGGTGTGGAAACGTTATTGCATGCTGTGGCTCAGCTGAAAAATGACAAAAAGTTACCGGTTGAATTGTTGCTGGTCGGTGCATGGCCTGATGCTGGTTATAAAAGCAAGATGCGCGAACTGGTGCTTAGCCTTGGGATCAGTGAAATTGTTACGTTCAAAGGGCACGCTACAGTCGAGGAATTACACCGGCATTATGCGGAAGCCAAGGTGTTTAGTTTGATGAGTTGGTGTGAGTCTTTCGGTATTCCTGCCGTCGAGGCACAGGCATTCGGCACACCTGTGGTCAGTTCTAACTGTTGTGCAATTCCCGAGGTGTGCGGTAAAGGCGGCATATTTCCGGCACCGGGCGATGTGGCGGCAACGGCTGAGGCGCTGGCGCAATTACTGACTGATCAGGAAGCATGGCAGGTATTGTCGAATGCAGCCAGAGAAAATGCCCGGCGCTTTCATTGGGCGGAGTGCACCCGGCCTTTGATGAGAATGTTTGATGTTATTGCCGGAAAGGGGGGCAAGGGTGGCACCTGAACTGGATATTTCGGTCAATCGCAGAGCATCGAAATACAGCCGCAGTGAACTGTTCCGGCGCGTAGCCTGGGGGCTATGCTCACCGCTGTTTCGTTTCAGTCCCCGTCCGATGTTTGCCTGGCGCACTTTTTTACTGCGTCTGTTCGGGGCTCGTATCGGCACCAATGTGCATATCTACAACTCCGCGACGATTTACATGCCGTGGAATCTGGAAGTCGGCGACTGGTCCGCTATTGGCGAACACGCTTACATTTATAATCTGGGTCAGGTCAGGCTGGGCAGTCGTGTGACGCTTTCTTCCCATGCCTATATCTGTGCGGGTACGCATGATTATAAACAGCCCGATATGCCGCTCATCAAGCCGGCTATCTCCATTTGCGATCAGGCCTGGGTGTGCGCCACTGCCTTTGTCGGGCCGGGTGTTACGATCGGGGAAGGATCTGTTGTGGGGGCACGGGCAGTAGCTGTCAAGGATGTGCCTCCGTGGCAGATTGTTGCAGGCAATCCGGCGCGTAAAATTGGCACGAGATCATTTGATCGCGGGGAGGCTTAGAGCGTGCCTGTTTCAATCCTGATTCTTACTCTGAACGAAGAGCAGAACCTGCCTGCCTGTCTTGGAGCCATTGCATGGTGCGATGATATTGTTGTGATGGACTCATTTAGTTCTGACCGGACAGTCGAACTGGCAGAGCGGGCCGGGGCAAGAGTGCTGCAGCGAAAATTCGACAGCTTTGCCGGTCAGCGGAATTTTGCGCTCGAACAGGTTGATTTCAAACACGAATGGGTATTCCATCTGGATGCAGATGAAATATTTACCGAATCGTTGCGGCTTGAAATAGGGCAGGTGATTGAGGATCCTGACTATGATGCCTACAGGGTGCCATCAAAGACGATGTTTATGGGGCAGTGGTTGCGCCGCTCCGGCATGTATCCCAGTTATCAGGAGCGCTTGACGCGCTGTCCGAATTTCCGCTTTAAAATGGTCGGGCACGGGCAAAAAGCTGATATTGCACTGGATCGCATCGGGACGTTGCAGGAACCTTATCTGCATTACTCTTTTTCCAAGGGAATGTCGGATTGGTTTGAAAAACACAACCGTTATTCAACCCACGAGGCAGATGCGGCGCTGGAACATAGACAGGCCGGGCGCATGGACTGGCCGGGGCTGTTTTCTTCAGATCAGTCCCGTCGTCGGCTGGCGATGCGGGCGGTGGTGTTCCGTATGCCAATGCGCCCCTTTTTTCGTTTTTTTTACATGTACGTGATTCGGCTGGGTTTTCTGGATGG
>CAYUBK010000056.1:3890-11376 GCA_964442955.1 uncultured Zetaproteobacteria bacterium
GCTTATGCTCCGAGTGGATTTCGTTCATTTCTTTCGGCCATGCCGGTCTGGTTGAAAGAAAAATTATATCTGAAATCAGTATTGAAGAAAGAACTCGCCAGGCTTGGGGGCTGTAAAGACTCTGAACTGCCATCATTACTGTTTACCGAGCATCATCAGGCGCATGCGGCCTCGGCATTTTTTCCATCGCCGTTTCAAAAAGCGGCTGTGATGTGTCTTGATGGCGTAGGTGAGTGGGCCTCCACCTCGGTTTGGCTGGGTGATGGCAATACGTTAACACCCCAATGGCAAATGGATTTCCCGCATTCGCTTGGGCTGCTTTATTCGGCATTTACATACTACACAGGTTTCAAGGTTAATTCCGGCGAATACAAACTGATGGGGCTGGCACCATATGGTGAAGCAAAGTATGCGGATATGATTCTGGATCATATCATGGATTTGAAAGAGGATGGTACTTTTCGTCTGGATATGTCCTATTTCAACTATGCTACGGGTTTGACCATGACGAACAGTAAATTTGATGATCTGTTTGGCGCTCCTGCCCGCCAGTCTGAAAGCAATCTGGGCCAGCGTGAAATGGATATTGCTGCTTCCATCCAGAAGGTGACTGAAGAAGTTGTATTGCGGCTCGGTAAAACCGTAAAAAAAGAACTGGGTGTGGATCACCTGTGTCTGGCTGGCGGCGTGGCGCTGAACTGCGTGTCCAATGGCGAACTACTGCGTTCAGGCGTGTTTGATGATATCTGGATTCAGCCGGCCGCTGGTGATGCCGGCGGTGCGTTGGGAGCAGCCCTGTCAGCTTGGTATGAATATCTGGATAAACCGCGAACGGCGAACCCTGCAGACAGCATGAAAGGCTCATATCTGGGTTGCAGTTATGCTGATGGTGAGATTGAGGCGTATCTGCAGTCTGTACATGCATCTTATAAAAAGTTTGATGATAGCGCATTGGTGACTGAGCTGGCTGAGATTCTGGATAAGGGCAATGTGATTGGTCGCATGCAGGGGCGTATGGAGTTCGGGCCTCGCGCCCTGGGTTCGCGTTCCATTATTGGTGACCCGCGCAATACCAGGATGCAGTCAGTGATGAATCTGAAGATTAAATACCGGGAATCATTTCGTCCGTTTGCCCCGATTGTACTCGCTGACCGGGTCAGTGATTATTTTGTACATGAAGGCAAAAGCCCGTACATGCTGATTGTAGCACCGGTGAAAGAAGAGATTCGTTTGCCGGAGACAGATGAGCAGAAACAGTTATTCGGTATTGAAAAACTGAATGTGCCGCGTTCCCGGTTGCCAGCGATTACCCATGTCGATTATTCGGCGCGCATCCAGACGGTTCATGAAGAAACAAATCCGGAGCTGTATGCATTGCTGAAGGCATTTGATGAACGGACCGGTTGTGCTGTGTTGGTGAATACTTCATTTAATGTGCGCGGTGAACCCATCGTGAATACGCCGGAAGATGCATATCGCTGTTTTATGCGTACCGAGATGGACTATCTGGTGATTGAGAACTATTTGCTGGCCAAGACGGATCAACCGGAGTGGAAGCAGAGCGATGACTGGAGAGATGAGTTTGAACTGGATTAAAGCAATAACCACTAGCCACGAATGCACACGAATTAGCACGAATAGGAAAACAATCTGTGTTCATTCGTGAAATTCGTGGCTAAAGATTTTGAAACATCTGTGTCCATTCGTGGCTAAAAAATTAGTTTATCAAATATAGTCGGAGAATGAGTATGAAACATCAAGAAATACCTGAGCTGAATACAAAAGGTCTGCGCCAGTTCGGGCTGATGCTCGGGGGTATTCTCATCGGGTTGTTCGGATTCATCCTGCCCTGGAGTTGGGGTTGGGATAGCCTTCCGAATTACGGGTGGATTATAGCTGGCACCTTGGTGCTCATTTGGGCGTTGGTTGCGCCGGATTCAATGCGCGGTCTGTACAATGGCTGGATGCGCGTTGCGATGGCAATCGGTAATGTGATCAACAGGATTATTTTGGCCATTGTCTATTTTATTGTGATTACCCCGATGGGGCTTGTCATGCGTATGATGGGTAAGGATCCAATGCGCCGAAAATTGGATAAAAGCGTGGCGAGTTATCGGGTGATCAGTAAAGTTCGTGACAGAGACCATATGGAGAGGCCGTACTGATGTTGGATTTACTGCAAGATTTATGGGGCTTTATGAAAGAGCGCAAGAAATTCTGGCTGGCTCCTATTATTATTGTTCTGCTGCTGCTGGGAATTCTGGTGGTGTTTGCCCAGGGCTCTGCTGTGGCGCCGTTTATTTATACACTGTTTTAAAACAATAATTTTGCGTGTTCATTGTGCCTGATCCAAGCATCTCCGTGATTACTGCGGTGTATAATGCGAGGGGTACCATCGGTGAAACCATTGCATCGGTGCTGGCGCAGACTTATCGTAATGTTGAGTTTATCATTGTCGATGGCGGTTCGAGCGATGGCACGGCTGAAATCCTGAAAGCGCAACAAGATCATTTTGATGTATATATATCTGAACCAGATGATGGAATATACGATGCCCTGAATAAAGGCATCAAACATGCAAGAGGCGATGTGATTGGGTTCCTGCATGCCGATGATCTGTTTGCAGATGAAATGGTATTATCAAAAATTGCACGGGCATTTTCTGATCACAACTGTGATGCTGTTTACGGCGACCTGGTCTATGTCAGCAAGGATGAGTCGGACAAGGTGATCCGCTACTGGCAGTCCGGCGCTTATTCTTCGGATAAACTAAAGCATGGCTGGATGCCTCCGCATCCGACTTTTTATGTCCGCAGATCGGTTTATGAGCAGCATGGCGGCTTCGATATCTCTTTTCGCATTGCCGCAGATTATGACTGTATGCTGCGTTTTTTATGGCTAGCCAAGATCGAGTGCGTGTATATCCCCGCAACCCTGGTGAAAATGCGTCTTGGCGGAGCCAGCAATCGCTCAGTGGGAAATATCATCCGAAAGTCGAGAGAGGATTACAGGGCATTGCATCATAACAGGGTCGGTGGGCTGTGGGCGCTGGCATGCAAGAATTTCAGCAAACTGCCACAGTTTTTTAAGCGACAGGGCTGACTAATGGGTAAGTGCTGTGAACAGGGCGGCATTCAAAGCCAATTTGCCCCTGTCGAAATCAATGCCGAGCCTGAAGCCGCCTCCTTCTTCATTGCTGTTTTCCTCGCTGCTCCAGGCAACCGTACCAAAAACAATAATTTCTTCTTTCTCCAGCCTGTAGCGCAAGGCTATTTGGCTACCGGTGTTGAATCGAACGCCCATTGACAGGCAGGTTCCAAATGGTGAAATATCCACCAGCTTCCAGATTGTCCATACTCCGTTATCCATCAACAGCAACAACTCGCCATCCGGTTGCAATTCAAGATTAAAACAATACCTGTCACTTTTACGCCGTTCATGTATCAAATCAGACCTCCCGCTATTGGCCTGACGCACATGATTATTTCATGTAAAATACACGCGTGAAGCCGACTGTGTCGTGTGATTCGATTTGCTACATTATCAAAAGCATGGTCATATGATGTGACGACGCTCACTAGTTCATATCGGGTATGGCCGAATGGCTGCCTGATATTGCATATGATGCCTGTTTTCCATATGGTGGAACGAGTGCTGTAACACTATCGGAGGTGCGATGGAATACAGTTACCTGAATGATACGCTGGTAATGCTGGCTGCAACTGTGCTGGCCGTGGCGTTGTGCCTGCGCATGCGAATGTCCCCGATACTGGCGTATCTCGGGGTTGGCATCGTCGTTGGCCCGTTCGGGCTCGGGCTGATCAGCGATATCGAACATATCAGAATCTTTGCCGAATTCGGCGTCGTATTTCTATTATTCTCCATCGGTCTGGAATTCTCTATTCCGTTATTGATGCGCATGAAAGCCGCTGTTCTGGGGCTGGGGAGTGCTCAGGTGTTGCTGACCGCAGCGTTGACGATGGCAGCGGCATTACTGCTCGGACTCAGCTCCGAGAGTGCGTTGGTACTGGGCGGTGTGATCGCTATGTCATCCACCGCGCTGGTTACCAAGCAACTGGCCGATCAGGTGGAACTGCATACGCGCCATGGCCGTAACAGTCTCGGTATCCTGCTGTTTCAGGATTTGATGGTGGTTCCATTTCTGATTCTGGTCACCACCCTGACCGGTGCCACGAGCCAAATGTCAGTAATTACGGTCGCCATCGCTTTGGTCGAAGCTGCGTTGGCATTATTGTTTATTTTTGCTTTCGGGCGCTGGGTGCTCAGGCCGCTGTTCGCTATGGTGGCAAGATTTCGTTCCGCCGAACTGTTTACCCTGACGGTGCTGTTGATTGTGCTGTGCTCGGCCTGGCTCACCAACCGAATCGGATTGTCTTTTGCGCTGGGTGCTTTCCTGGCCGGTGTGATGCTCAGCGAGACCGAGTTCAGGCATCAGGTGGATGCGGAGATTCGCCCCTTCCGGGATCTGTTGCTCGGTCTGTTTTTTATCACCATAGGCATGATGCTGGATACCGCCATGCTGCCATCTGTCTGGCTGGCCGCGCTGCTTTTGCTGTTGGCCATTGTATTGTGCAAAGGCATTATCGTCGCTCTGTTTTGCCGCTTGGGAGGCTGGAACAATGCTGTTTCCATGCGAACCGGTTTGATCCTGGCGCACGGCGGCGAGTTCGGCTTCGCCATTCTGGTGCTGGCCATGAATGGCGATATTCTCGCCCCGAATGACGGACAGGTTGTGCTGGCAGCCATGCTGTTCAGCATGGTGATAGCGCCAGTTCTGATTCGCTACAATGGTCGCATCGCGGCATTCCTGCTGCCCCGGTCTATGCAACAGAGTCGCAAGGAAATCAGCGACCGTATTATGACGGTTTCACATGCGCTGAATCACCACGTGATCGTGTGCGGATATGGCAGGGTTGGCAGGCATACGGTGACATTCCTGATTGAGCACGGCATTGCTTGCATGGCGATTGACCTGGAGTCTGAACAGGTTCATCAGGGCATGGCGGCGAATCAACCGGTCTCCTACGGCGATGCGGGCAGTCTGTCCCTGCTGCGTGCCTGCGGCCTGCAGCGCGCATCTGCACTGGTGCTAAGCATGACTGATTTCAACACTGCCATGAAAATCATTGATCAAGTACGAACCGTGGACAACGAATTGCCTATTATTGTGCGCACTCGCAAGGAGATGCATCTTTATCAACTTTATCAGGCCGGCGCTACCGAAGTGGTGGCGGACACCTTTGGCAGTGATCAGATGCTTACAGTCGAGATGTTGCAACGGTTAGGGGTTAGGAGTGAGGAGTGAGGCATTTTGTTCTCCCTTACCCTTCAGGCCTAACCCCTCACACCCCTACGCCTGTAAAAAAAGAAGATACAGATACGCAGTAAAGCCGGCCAGCAACAAGGCGCCCTCGAAACGATTGACAACTCCACGTTTCAGTCCAAACGAAACGACAAACAGGGCAATAGTAAATGCCAGCATAATGGGAAAATCGCGTAATAAGGCTTGTGAAGCAAAAGTGCCGGGGTGAATCAGTGCGGGCATAGCCAGCACGGCCAGCAGGTTGAACATATTCGAGCCGATCACATTGCCGATGGCCAGGTCTGCCTCGCCTTTCAGGGCGCTGGTGATCGATGCGACCAGTTCCGGCAAGCTGGTGCCGATTGCGACAATGGTGAGACCGATAATCAGATCGCTGACGCCGAGCGCATGTGCCACTTCCACCGCGCCCCATACCACCATGCGGGAACTGGCAATAAGCACCAGCAAACCGATCATGAACCAGAGCACAGATTGCCGCATACTCATTTGATCTGGCACCGATGCAGTAAATTCCTGCACCAGAGGATCGTGCCTGTCTTTCAGACCGATGCGGGCAATCCATATCAGCATCAGCACCAGCCCGACAATCAGCATGATACCATCGGCAACATCCAGTTCGCCATCCGACATCAGTACAAATGCAAATGCCGTCACCAGAAACAGTACCGGCATTTCACGGCGTAATGTCATTGATTGTACGGCCAGCGGCATGATTAACGCAGTCACGCCCAGCACCAGCCCGATATTGGCAATATTGGAACCGAGTACATTGCCGATGCCCAGATCCCGGTTTCCATCCAGTGCCGCTACCGCAGCCACGATCATTTCTGGCAGGGAAGTGCCGATACTGACGATCGTCAGGCCGATGACGATCGGTGGTACACGCAGGTTGCGGGCTACCGAAGACGCACCATCAACAAAACGGTCAGCACTCCAGACCAGCAACAGAACACCGATCAGAATTGCCGCAACAGGCCATAACACGGTGGTCTAGGCCGGCTGTCCGATCAGGCGCTCCAGCGCTTCACGATATTTTTCCGAGGTTTTGCTTCTAATCGCATCCGGCACAGCAGGCCCGGGAGCCTGTTTGTCCCAATCCAGCGTTTCCAGCCAGTCGCGCACGAACTGCTTGTCGAAACTCGGCGGACTGATACCGGGCTGATATTCGTCAACCGGCCAGAAACGGGAAGAATCCGGCGTTAGCGCTTCATCAATCAGGGTGATGGTACCCTGTTCATCCAGTCCGAATTCAAATTTTGTATCGGCAATAATAATGCCTTTTTCCAGCGCATAGGCGGCCGCTTCCCGGTATAACTGCAGGCTGATATCGCGCATCTGTTCGGCCAGTTTCACGCCGATAATTTCGCACATGTTTTCCATGCTGATATTTTCATCATGGCCACCGAGTTCGGCCTTGGTCGATGGCGTGAAAATCGCTTGCGGCAACTGATCTGCCATGTTCAGGCCGGATGGCAGCTCAATGCCGCACACCGATCCGGATTGCTGATACTCTTTCCAGCCCGAGCCAATCAGATAACCGCGCACAATCGCCTCAATCGGCAGTGGTTTTAAGCGTTTGACTACTATCGCATGGTCGGCCACTGCCTGTCGCTCCAGTGTATCGGGAATCGCTTCTTCGAGCGACATATCGGAAACATGATTGGGTACGATATGAGCCAGCTTGTTAAACCAGAAATTTGAAACCGCATTCAATACATGTCCCTTGCCGGGAATCGGTGTCTGCAGGATGACATCGAAGGCGGACAGCCGATCGGTGGTGACGATTAACAGGTGTTTGTCATCAATCTCGTACATATCGCGTACCTTGCCGCTATGTAAGCGTTTCAGACAGGTGAGTTTTGAGTGCATTAACGGCGCGGGCATGAGAGCTCCTTGGCTTGCCGCCAAAGCGGCTAAAATCTGTTGCGCAGACTACATGATTGACCGCAGCCATAAAGTCCATGTTCCTTATAGTGACAGACTATCGTCATATGAAACATTACACGTCAATACGAACAAACAATGTGGCGCCAAACATATCACTACCAAGGCAGCCAACTATTGGCGTATTTTGTGCTACAATGAATCCATGAAATCATTTTCCCTATGGCGACCGCACCCCTGGCACGGGCTGGATGTCGG